>JAQGHP010000723.1 GCA_028288775.1 Phycisphaerales bacterium
CGGGCTGACGGCCTCAACCGCACACGTATACCGTGTCAGGCCGTGTGTTTTGGAGCTTCGATATATGGCACAGCAGAACCAGGCCGAACTCGTAAAATCGCTCGTGGACGCCGGCGTCCACTTCGGGCACCGCGTCAGCCGCTGGAATCCCAAGATGGAGCCCTACATCCACGGCAAGCGGAACATGATTCACATCATCGACGTCCGCGAAACCGTCAAGGGCTTGCTCCGGGCGCGTCGCTTCCTTCAGAACATTGTCGCCGGCGGCAAGGACATTCTCTTCGTCGGCACCAAGCGCCAGGCCCGCCACCCGTTGGAAGAAGAAGCAAAGCGTTGCGGCATGCACTACGTCGCCGAGCGCTGGCTGGGCGGCACGCTGACTAACTTCCGCACGATCCGCGCCCGCCTCAACCGTCTGGAAGAGCTGGAAAAGCTCTGGTCCACCGGGCAGATCGAAACCTATTCCAAGAAGATGAAGGCCACTCTCCAGCGTGAGATGACCAAGATCAAGACGAACCTCGAAGGCATCCGCAAGATGGAGCGCATGCCCGGCGCGATGTTCATCGTCGATACCCGCCGCGAGCACATCGCGGTGAAGGAAGCCCGCAAGCTGGGCGTGCCGACGGTGGCGCTGATTGACACCGACAGCGACCCCGACCAGATCGATCTGCCGATCCCGGGCAACGACGACGCGATGCGCGCGGTGGAGATTATTCTTCACGACCTCGCGGATGCGATCATCGAAGGCAAGCAGGGCCGGACGGCGGACAAGGGTGAAGACGCCGCGGGCCAGCAGCGCCGCCGCAGCGCCCGCAGCCAGTTCCGCGCCGAAGAGGGCGGAGCGCCCGCCCCGGCCGAGCCGGGCGTCGCCCCGATCGAGAACCCGGGCATCGAGCCGGCCGTGGCCGCCCCCGCGGGCGAGCCCGTCGCGGCCGCGCAGGCGTAAACCGCGGCCACACACAGGCAAATGCTCCAAATCAAAGGGGCGAGGCTTGCCTCGCCCTTTTTTCGTCACTACAAACTAACAAGAACTCTCGGGAGACAACCCATGGCAGAAATTACCGCCAAGAGCGTCAACGAGCTGCGGGCCAAGACCGGCCTGGGCATGATGGAATGCAAAAAGCTGCTGACCGAAGCCGGCGGCAACATCGACACGGCCATCGACAACGCCCGCAAGAAGGGGCTCAAGTCATCGATCGCCGACCGCGCCACGACCGAGGGCCGCGTCGCCCTGGCCGTCAGCCCGGACAAAAAGCGCGGCGCAGCCGTGGCGGTCGCCTGCAACACCGACTTCACCGCCAAGAGCGACCCGCTCGCGCACATCGCCGACTCGGCGGCGCAGAAGCTCCTGGCCAACCCGTCCGCGAACGTCGCCGACGACGCCCAGCTCAAGGCCGAGCTGACCGCCGTGGCACAGCAGACCGGTGAGAACGTGCAGCTCGGCCGCACCGCGGCGATCGACGGCGCGACCGTCGGCGGCTACCTCTACAGCACCGCCGGCAAGGGCAAGATCGCCGTGCTGATGGCGTTCGCAGGCCCGGCCGATGACGCGCTGGTGTCGCAGCTTGGCATGCACATCGCCGCCGCCCGCCCGCTGGCGCTGACCCGCGAAGAAGTGCCCGCCGACCTCGTCGCCAAGGAGCGCGAGATCGCCGTCGAGCAGGCCAAGGCCACGGGCAAGCCGCAGAACATCGCCGAGAAGATCGCCGAAGGAAAGCTCAACGCCTTCTACAGCGAGCGCGTCCTCCTCGACCAGGACTTCATCAACGCCGAGGTGTTCAAAGGCAAGGTCAGCGAGTTCGTAAAGAGCAAAGGCGCACAGCTCGCGAAGTACGTCCGCATTGAAGTCGGACAGTAGAGGAAATGCTGAATGATGAATGCTGAACGCTGAATGAAATCAGAAAGTGAATCGGGCGAGGCCTTGGCCTCGCCCTTTTCTTGCGCTGTGTAATGGGGCCCGGTGAAGCTTCTCGCCCCAGGCGCCGTCCATCGCCGGGTGCTATGAACAGCCGATGCCCACCATCGCCCTATCCACGATCTGCCAGCCATCATAGGACAATTTCAATCGGTATTCGTACTGAGCAAAACCGCCCCAATTCGACAAAGTAAAAGTCGCCACCGCGTCGATGCCGGTGTATTCTACTCTGTTCACTGTCAACACTTCGCGCCCAGCCTCCCGCGAAATTCTCGGTGGATTCGTGACGTTCGCGTCAACCGCGGCGCTCTCCAGGCCACGCCTCACCGCGTCTGCATTTGCCACAACGATAATGTTCAATGGTTTCGCAATGTCGTTCATCACCGGCCGTACGGCGGGTTCTGACGTACGAATCCCATTCTCGTACCGCGGTCCGTCCGAGACGAAATCCCTCAGCACGGCTAGCGAGACGTCCACGTCGTCGATCGACCGATCCTCTTGAGCCGTCGTTGTCGGGTTGTGAACGCACCCGACGAGGCCGGACGCCATGACAAGCAACGCGAACATGAGGGAAAACCGACTGGTCATTTCTGCCCTCTGCCTACTGCCTGCTGTCAACCGGTAATCGACAACGGCCAGTTCAGCGGAATCACTTCCGGTGCCTCCTGCGGCGCGCTGAACACGCTGTCGCCCAGATACATTCTCCACTTGGCCAGGAGATCCGGGTGCTGGCGGATGAAGGATTCCCACGCGGCGTGGTACGAGCGGAGAAAGAAAGTCTTCTGGTCGTTGTCGCTGACTTCGCGCTTGAGGGTTTGGATTTGATCCTGGGCCGAGGCCAGTTGTTTCTTGAGTTCTTCGACCTTGGCGGCCAGCGCCTCATTTTCCTTCGCCAGCTCGGCCTTGCGGTCCTGGGCGGCTTTGAGCTGGGCCAGGGCGTCGTCGTACATCTTCTTCATCTGCTCGGGCTTGATCTGATCGTCGGCAAATCCGCTGGTGGCGCACAACAGCACAGCCGCAATGACCCACACGCACGCACGCATCGTCGCATCCTTTCCGGTGATCTCGCTCCGCCCGACTGATCGGCATTCTATGGAGGTGTGCGCCTGCGTACAATGCAGGAACGTGAAAGGACGGCGATCGGTTCCGTCCTGATGATGAACGAAACCATGATCCGATTTTCCTGCCATTGCGGCCACGGGTTTGAGCTGGCGGACGACACCGCCGGCAGCGACGTGCAGTGCCCCGCCTGCGGGCGGCTGAACGACGTGCCGTTCATGGGCGACCTTTCCCGCCTTTCCGGCGACGGCACCTACGCCCTCGACGACCAGCCGCCCCCCACCGAGCCCGATCGGCTAACGGGCCTGGCCTACGTGTTCGCAAAGTCGAAGCTCGACGCCGAAGGCAACGAGATCGACCTTCGCAACGACCCCAACGAGCCGATCGACGCCAGCGCCTTCTACCGCGCCGAGGAAGCCGTTCACACCAACCGCCCGCGCTACGACCCGGAGACGGGCGAGCTGATCACCCCCATCCCCGTGGCCGATGACGGGCGGGAGCCCCGGGTGGACCCGGCGACCGTCCCCTTCGCCAAGCCGGTGATTACCTACGCCGCCGCCGGGGCCTTGCGGCCCAGGTCGGCGGGCCACGTGCTGCTGGACCTCTGCCAGCCGCTCAATGGCGTCGTGATGTTCTTCATTTTCTTCATCCACCTCACCATCGGATTTTTCACCTTCTTCGCCGCGATGGGAATCTTCATCATCGCCCCCGGTATCCTGGCGGGAATTATTACGGTAATCGCCCATTACGGAAACGTGATCGACGACGTCGGCACCGAGGAATTGGACGAGCTTCCCCGGCCGCTGCGCGATCTGCGGTTTTACGAGGACATCTGGATGCCGCTGGTCGGCGTGTCCGCCGCGATGTTGATTTCGTACGCCCCGGCGTGGTTCGCGCTGACGGACATTCGGTCGGACGTCGCGGCACTGGCAGTCGGCCTGCCGCTCGCGTTGGCGGGGACCTTCGCGCTGCCCGCCCTGCTCCTCACGCTGCTAACCAGCGGCAGCTATTCCAACCTCCGCCCCGATCGTGTGCTGGGCGTGATCCGCGCCTGCGGCAGCCGCTATTTCGGCGTGGCATTACTCTTCCTACTTGCGGTCATTCCCTACGTCTGGGCCATGGGCGGCATTACCATCGGCGCGGTCCGCCGGGCCGAGGGGACGGTCAATCTTCCCATGTGGGTCACCAATCCGGGCATGATCACGGCGTTCTTCGTGATCGGAATTTTCCTGATGCACCTGTTCTGCTGGCACGTGGGACTGCTCTACCGCGTGAACCACCGGGAATTTCCCTGGGTCGGCCGCTATCACGTCCGCGGGCCGCGCGAAGAGCCGGTCAGGAAGAGACCGCGATACGTTTCCCACTTGCCCTCCGGACCGACGAAGCCTTAGCCGAACGTCAATTGGATAATTCGAACGGCGGGGCAGTTCGGTTTGACAGTGCGGATCGGCCCGTTCGGCCTCAGCCGCGTAACGGCCCCGCTTGTATGGGACGAGCGCAGTCGAATCGGGAGACGCGTTTCACTGCGACGAAAGAAAAGCATTTCTCATGGCTGGCGCTCGCTGCCCTGCCCTATCCTCGCTGGATGTCGCGCGTATAGTAAGCTCCACGAAAAGGAGCTTGCGTACATGGCGAAGCATACGATCGTAGGAATTCCAGGGGACGGCATCGGTCCGGAAGTGACGGCGGCGACCAGGCGGGTTCTGGCGGCGGCGGGGCTGGACGCCGAGTGGGTCGAGCTGCCAGCAGGGGCGACCGCCATCGAGCAGGGCTACGACAACGTCCTCCCCCAGCGCACGCTCGCCGCCATTCAGGCCCACAAGTTTGCGCTCAAGGGGCCGGTCACCACGCCCGTCGGGAAAGGCTTCACCAGCGTGAACGTGCAGCTCCGGAAGAAGCTGAATCTCTACGCGGCGGTGCGGCCCGTGCGCAACCTGCCGGGCGTCAACACGCGCTACCAGGGCGTGGACATCGTCATCGTGCGGGAGAACACCGAGGGCCTCTACAGCGGCATCGAAAATGAAGTGGTCCCGGGCGTGGTCACCAGCCTGAAGGTGGCGAGCGAAGGCGCGTGCATGCGGATCGCGCGCTTCGCGTTCCGCTACGCCACCCGCCGTCACCGCAAGAAACTCACCGTCTTCCACAAAGCCAACATCATGAAGCTCACGGACGGGCTGTTCCTCACCTGCGCCCGGCGGGTCAGCGAAGAAGAATACCCCAACATCGAGTACGAGGAGATGATCATCGACGCCGGGTGCATGAAGCTCGTGCAAGACCCCACGCGCTTCGACATGCTGCTCATGGAAAACCTGTACGGCGACCTGGTCAGCGACCTGTGCGCGGGACTGGTCGGCGGGCTGGGAGTCGTGGGCGGGTCCAACATCGGAGACGCCGCCGCGGTCTTCGAAGCAGTACACGGCAGCGCCCCCGACATCGCCGGGAAAGGAGTCGCGAATCCCCTTGCGCTCATCGTCAGCGCGACGATGATGCTCGACCACATGCACGAGGAGGCAATCTCGCAGAAGGTTCGCGAAGCGTACGAGGCCGTGCTGAAAGACGGCAAGTCCCTAACCCGTGACCTGGGCGGCACTGCGGGGACGGAGGAGTTCGCAGAGGCGCTCATCCGCCGGCTCAAGTAGTTGCATCGAGACGCGTCCGATAACAGCCCGTCAGCCGCGAACGTGGCCGGCCGAATTGCGCGGATTATCGATCCCCAAATCGCTTCCTTCCGGCTTAAGACGTCGATTCCAACCATGACGCCCGCACCGTCTGTGCGGCCCGGCAGAATGTCGCGCGGGCGGCAAAATTTCTCATTTTCTCTCCCGTACCCGAGTCACGGCGCATAATTGCCGATGACCAAGGAGAGATTTATGGTTACCGCACAACAGTTTTCTGAACTGATCCGGCTGATCCGGTCCACCTGCGGGGACGGCTCGGCCTCTTCGTCCCGCCGGGTCGAGCGGCTCGAGCATTCGGGCACCATTTCGATCCGTGCCGGCGAGACTGACAGCAGCGCGCCCGAGGAACAGGTCACCCTCAAGGACATCTCCGCACGCGGCTTCTGCTTCCTGCACGCATCGGAGCTCGCCCGCGATACCCGCATCGTCGCCCACCTCCGCGACGACGGGGGCTCGGAGGCGGCAGTGCTTTGCAAAGTCGTCAACTGTCGCCCGCTCGCCGACGGCCACTTCGCAATCGGCGCGAGTTTCGTCCAGGTCCTCCGCGGCCGGGCCGACGAGGAGCAGCCGGAATTGCACGAGCCCTCGGACCCGGAAGACTACATGGTCGCACGCGGGAATCTCCTCGACTAAACCTGCATCGCCCGCTTTAATGCGCTCCGCGCCCCCCGCCCGCCCACGCCAAACGGCCTTCGTTCGCTTCAACGGTGATAGCTTCCAGCGCCCGCCGCAGCGCCGGGTCTGGTACGAACGCGCGCAGTGGCGCGAGACCGACCGCAATCCCATCGTCCACACGTCGTTCCCAACCCTCGGGCGGCCTGGCCTCGATGCGCCGTAGTATCGGCGCGACGTTCTCTCGCGTGGCCCAGTCATGGGCTATCAAAACCATTTCACGTTTCAATCCCAGCGCCCAGTAAGGCGGCCGCTTGCGGTACAGGCGCACATGCCACGGGAAGAATGCTCCGGCCATGAACCGTTCGAGCCCGCCTACTTGCGATTCGATTTCGGCAGCCGCCGGTTCGCCGGCGTGGCGCGCGATCTCCTCGCGGAGTTCATCGAGCAAGTCCTCATCCGCCGGGAGCAAGCGGAGCACGCGCCCCGCGCCTCCGCCCTTCCATCGACCAAGCAGAAGGCCGACCGCATAGCTCACCCACCGCCGGGCGAGGTCCAGGCGATCGAAGGAAACTTCGTCACCCTCCGCGTCTGGCCCGGCCGGGGGCATCCCATATAGATCGCACACCCCCGCGTCGATCTCCCGTTCGAGGTCGGACATTTGTCGCTGGGCGTCAGAGCAAATTTCCTCGGCGTTCGCCCAGGGCATTGGCGATAGGAAATCCGTAGTCGTTTCGTCGAATGTATCCTGCGCCTGCCGCAGCGCGATCGCCTTGGTGGCCAGAGCCCCCAACGCCTCGGGTACGCGCGCCGGCACGGGCAGTTCTGCCAAATCACCGACTTGAAAATTGACAGTAGGATTGATGACGCCCAGCAATCGGCCGGCGACGGACGAATTCAACACCGCCAGCATCCCCGGCACATCCACCGGGAAAAGCGAAGAGCCCGCTACGTCGAATATCGCGCCGACCTCAAGTCGGCGGGCGCTGAATTGCCCGCTGGTCAGGTACGACCACGCGACTCCGCCGCGGCCGTAAAAGGCGGTGTTCTTCGCCACCCATTTCCATTCGCCCCCGAGGTACGGATAGCGCCGCGCGATCGACTCCTTGATCTCCCGCCCATCGTCCTCCCAGTTCACTCGATGCCGGGGCGCTTCGTACCAGCGGCGGAATTGCCCGCCCTTCGTATAGGGGAACCATCGCGCGGGGCCGGCCCGCGCCGGCACATCCGTAGAGGTTGCCTCGACCTCCCACCAATATCGAACGAAGCGCAGGTTGTCGGTCGTCGCCAGCCCCTGCCGCGGCGGCGCGACGGAAGCGAGCCGTGGGAATTCGGCGAACACGCGGCGGAGGGACGGCCCCACCCAATAGGCCCAAGACCGACGCGGCAAATTGAAAAGGGCTTCCTGGCCGATGCGGAACACGCGCTCGGCCGCCCCATCGCTCAGCGCGGCGGCGAGCATCCGTTCCTTCTCCCCCGCCGGCACGTCCACCAACCGCACCGCGCTCACAGTTTGCCGGGTGCGGGTCCCTGAGTCGCTCTCCTTCCGCAGCGTACACGCGACGGTCTGCAACGTCCCCGGATTCCCCAGGCCGAAAAGCCCCGGCCCGAAATGCACCAGCGACTCGACGGCAGCACGCTCCCCAATGCGCCATCGCAGTTTCTCGTACGAGCCGATGAACATGAATGACTGCATCACGAGCAGCCCCGCCCGGCCGCCTTCACGGAGAAAGGCGAGCGCGCGGTCGAGAAAGCATGCGTACAGGTCGCGCCAGGCAGAGGGGAACCGCCGTTTCATCCGCGCGACATGCGTGGCCGGGAGATTGCGCGCCGATACGTAGGGCGGGTTGGTCACCACCACGTCAAACGTCCCATCCCATCGGCGGGCAATTTCCGGATCAAACAGACTATCCGCCTGCCGCAAGTTCCACTGGTTTTCGGACAGTGAGATGCCCGCCTTCATCTCCAGCGAAGCGCGGGCGAGTCGAAGGGCGACGGGGTCGATGTCGGCCCCGAATAGGTTGTTTCGCAGCACGGAACACGCGATGTCCGCTTCGCGCTCGACTGACGGGGCCCCAGGCCAGCCGGGCTGCCCTGCCCGCGTGATCTCCTCGTGGTACATCCGCGCGAGCATATCGAACGCGACCAGCCCGAAGTTCATCGTCCCGCACGCGGGATCGAGGACGCGCAGATCGCGGGC
>JAQGHP010000003.1 GCA_028288775.1 Phycisphaerales bacterium
ACCAGGCCCTTGATGTTCAGGAGGATGTCGGTGACGTCTTCCATCACGCCCGGCAGGCTCGAGAACTCGTGGTCCGCGCCCTTGATGCGGACGTGGGTGACGGCGGCGCCTTCCAGCGAGGAAAGCAAAATCCTGCGGAGGCTGTTGCCCACCGTCGTGCCGAAGCCGCGTTCGAACGGCTCGGCGGTAAATTTGCCGAAGGTTTCCGTCGAAATATGTTCGTCCCGAACCACCCGCGAGGGCAGTTCGAGGCCACGCCATCGAATTCTCATGATCGTTTCTCCAAAGCGCCCCGTAACCGAATTGCGGGAGGTTACCGCCCCCACCGTCGGGGGCCATCTGTCTCCCGCCTCGCCGGACGAGGCAAGGTGTACATTTGCGATTTGCGATTGCCGATTTGAAGATCGGTGCGGAATGCAATTTCAAATCTTGATCTCAGATTTCAAATCTCAAATTTCAGATCTGAAATCCCAAAATCGGCAACCTCCAAAACTCTCCGCGATTTGCGACCCGGCGACCGAAATGCCTTCCGGCATTCCAATCGCAAATCGCAAATCAAAAATCGGCAATCCCTACACTCTCCGCTTTTTGGGAGGGCGGCAGCCGTTGTGGGGCAGGGGCGTTACGTCCTCGATGCCCGTGACCTTCAGGCCGGCGTGCTGGAGCTGGATGATCGCCTGCTCGCGGCCGGCGCCGGGGCCCTTTACCTTTACTTCAAGCTCGGTCATCCCGTGCTTGCGGGCGTGCTGCGCAGCCTGCTCGGCGGCGCGGCCGGCGGCGAACGGCGTGCTCTTGCGCGCGCCCTTGAACCCGACAGTCCCCGCCGACGCCCAGGAGATCGTCTCCCCGTTGGTGTCGGTGATCGTGACCATCGTGTTGTTGAACGTCGCCTTGATGTGCGCGACGCCGCGGGTCACACCCTTGCGGATGCGCTTCTTCGCGGCGGCCTTCGCGCCGACTGCCTTTGCTTGCTCTGCCATGGTTCGTGATTCCTTAAATCTGCCTGACCGACACGGATCCGCCGGTTACACAACCGTCCCCGCGTCGGTATAAAAGGACTGAGGACTGAGGACTGAGGACTGAGTTAAAGCGGGGTCGCCCGCGTTTCACTCAGTCCTCAGTCCTCAGTCCTACTACTTTACTTACCCAACTCCTTCACGCCCTTCTTACCCGCGACGGTCTTGCGGGGGCCCTTGCGGGTGCGGGCGTTGGAGCGGGTGCGCTGGCCGCGGACGGGGAGCGAGCGACGGTGGCGCAGGCCACGGTAGCTGCCGATGTCACGCAGGCGGGCGATGTTCTGCTGGATCGAGCGGCGGAGTGCGCCCTCGACCGGGTAGCTGCGGTCCAAAATACCGATGATCTTGGCCAGCTCGTCTTCCGACAGCTCCTTCGCGCGGCGCTGCGGATCGATGTTCAGCTCCTTCAAGATCGCCCGGCTGTTCGTCCGGCCTACGCCGAACAGATACGTCAGGCTCACCCAAATCGGCTTGTCGGCGGGAATGTCCACGCCAGAGATACGGGGCATTGATGGCTCCAGTTACTGGTTGCTGGTTACTAGTTGCTGGTGCAGGCCAGTCACCGGTTTTCACCAGCAACCAGCAACTCACAACCAGCAACTTCTTATCCCTGCTTCTGCTTGTGCTTGGTATTCGTACAAATTACCCGCACGATGCCTTTTCGCCGGACGATCTTGCAGTTCTCGCAAATCCGCCGGACGCTGCTACGCACTTTCATGGGTCGAGTCCTCTTCCAAGGCCGGCCAAAAACCGGCGAATCGAGCAGTATATCAAATTCGAACCGCGTTCTCAAGCCGACCGGTCAACGCGGGCATTCCTTAAGTTGCTGACACTCCGGGCGACCTGTCTCTTTCCCCTCCTCCGGAGTACCAGAGGAGGGAGTGAGGGCCGTCGCTCCCGGTATGCCTTCACCGCGGGCCAGGTGACCGGCCGTCGGTGAGGATGTCTACGCCGGTGGACGTGACCGCCACCGTATGCTCAAAGTGGGCGGCGGGCTTTTCGTCCTCGGTCACCACGGTCCATTGGTCGGACAAGAGCTTTACGTCACGCCGACCCGCCACGACCATCGGCTCCACCGCCAGCGTCATGCCCGGCCGCAGCTCGAAGTCGCCCCGGAGCTGCTCGAAGGTGACGAAGTTCGGCACCTTCGGGTCTTCGTGCATCGAGCGGCCGATGCCGTGGCCTACGAACTCGCGCACCACGCTAAAGCCGTTGCTCTCCACGTAATGCTGCATGAGGCGGGCGATGTCCGACCACTTGCGGCCCGGCTTCATGTGCTGGATCGCCAGTGCCAGCGTCCCCTTGGTCACGTCGAGGAGCTTGCGGGCGATCGGGCTGATGCGGCCCAAGCCGACGGTGGTGGCCGTGTCGGCACAGTAGCCGTCGAGTGAGAGGGCGAGGTCGAGCGTGACCACGTCACCGTCTTTAATCACCCGGGGGCCGGGAATGCCATGCACCACCTCGTCATTGACGCTGATGCACGTGTGTCCCGGAAAGCCCTCGCCCGCCTTGTAGGTCGGGTAGTTTTTCGACAGGGCGATCGCCCCGACCTTCTCCAACTCCACCCGCGCCAACTCGTCCAGTTGAAACGTCGTCACGCCCGGCACGGTCGCGTCGCGCATCTTGCCGAGCACGTCGCATGCGACCTGCCCCGAACGGCGCATCATTTCGATCTCGCGGCGGGTTTTAAGGACGATGGGCATGGAAGCAGTTGCTGGTTACTAGTTGCTGGTAGATCGCGAATTCGACAATAGGCGGTGTTACCAGAAACTAGCAACTAGCAACTAGCAACCAGCAACTGCTCCGTCACGATTGCCTTCCCTTGATCCGCCGGCCTTTGTTGCCTTCACCACCGAGGAAGCCGCTGTAGTTGCGCATCAGCAGGTTGGCCTCGATGCGCTGCACCATGTCCAGCGCCACGCTCACGACGATCAGCAGGCCGGTGCCGCCGAGGAATGCGGTGATCTGGTACGGGATGCCCAGCCACAGGTTCATGGCCGTGGGGATGATGGCAATAATGCAGAGGAACGCGGCACCCACGTAGGTGATGCGCATCATCACCTTTTCCAGGTAGTCGGCCGTCCGCTTGCCTGGGCGCAGGCCCGGCACGAAGCTCCCGTAATCACGAAGCTGGTTGGCCATTTCCTTGGGCTGGAACTGCACCGTCGTCCAGAAGTAGGCGAAGAAGTAAATCATCACCGCTTCGGTGAGGATGTACAGAAACTTGCCGCCCTGGAACTGGGCGTGCATGATCCCGATAACGTTGCTGTTGGGCCACCACTTCGAAAGCTGGTCGAACAGGAAGCCCGGGAACAGGATGAGCGACTGGGCGAAGATGATCGGCATGACGCCGCCGTGGTTGACGCGGAGCGGGAGAAACTGCTTCTGCCCGCCGTACACGCGGCGGCCGCGGGTGTGCTTGGCCTGCTGAATCGGGATTCGGCGCTGGGCCTGCGTGATCAGGATCGACCCGGCGACAATGAACACGAACGACAGGGCCAGGAAGATCACGTGCCCGATGTTCAGGTTCTTGCTCGCATCGACTGTGGCGCGAAGGTTGACCTTGGAAGCCAGCAGGATCATCGCATTGGGCATACGGGCGATGATGCCCGCCAGAATCAACAGCGAGATGCCGTTGCCCAGGCCGTATTCGTCGATCTGCTCGCCCAGCCACATCAGGAAGATGCTTCCCGCGGTGAGGGCGGCGATGCTCATGAACCAGAACGAAAACGAGTGGGCCATCAACGACTGCACCAGCGTGTGATGCCCCGCCACATGCACGCTGTGCATGTAGCTGAGCCAGAACGCGCCTTGAATGATGCATAACGGAATGGTCGCGTAGCGCGTCCACTCCTGGATTTTGCGTTGTCCGGTCTGGCCTTCCTTCTGAAGCTTCTCGAGGGACGGCATGACCGTCCCCAGCAATTGAAAGATAATGGAGGCCGAGATGTACGGCATCACGCCGAGCCCGAAGATCGTGCTCTGCGAGAGGCTGCCGCCGGAGAAGATGGAGACGTAGCTGGCGATGCGCCCTGCCGCGCTGTTTTCGCCGGCCAACTGTGTGTCGGCCATTTCCTTGAAGCCCTGCTGGTCCACGCCCGGGAGCGGGATGTGGAAGCCGACGCGGTAAATGGCGAGCATGAACAAGGTGAACAGCACCTTGTTGCGAAGTTCCGGCACGCGGAAGATATTGATCAGAGTCTTGAGCATACGGTGCAACCGCGGGTGAAACGCCCGCGGCCCTCGGGGTTAGCAGCGACCTCTGAGTATGAAGACGCCGGCAAGCGCCGGCGTCCAAGGGGTCCATCTCTCCACTACGAGCCAATGCCCGCCGAGGATCATTTTCAACCGATCAGGCCGGCGTCTGCCCGGCCTCGGGCGCTGCAGGGGCGGCTGGAGCCGCGGCCGCAGCTTCGGGGGCGTCGGTAATCTTAGGCTTCTTCACCGCTTCACGCTTGACGAACTTCTTCTTGGGCTTGGGGAACGCGAAGGTTTCACCCTTGACGTTCTGGGCGGTTCCGCCGACGGCCAGGATCTTCTCGTGGGCGGCCTTGCTGTACCAACCTACGACGAGCGTGAGCTTCCTGGTGATTTTGCCGTGCCCGAGGATCTTCACCGGCCACTTCTTATCCGGGACCAGCCCGGCTTCGATCAGGGCGGCGGCGTCTACCGTGGTCCCGTCCGCGAAGCGGTCGAGGTCGGGGAGGTTGACGATATGGAATCGGCGCTCGAAGTCGAAGTTGCTGAAGCCGCGTTTGGGCAGTCGGCGGTAGATCGGCGTCTGGCCGTGTTCGTGGCCGTGCTTGACGTACTTGCCGGTACGGGCCTTTGAGCCCTTGTTGCCGCGTCCGCTGGTCTTGCCGCGACCGCTCGATTCGCCGCGGCCCTTCCGCTGCGACTTCTTATACCGCGGCACCGCGGCGGTGATCGTATGCTGCATGCTCATGAGTAGTGCTGGGGACTGAGGACTGAGGACTGAGTAGTAGCCGACGTTTAATCTGCTGTCCTACTCAGTCCTCAATCCTCGGTCCTCAGTCCTTTCCTGCGATTTCGCTTGATACGCTTGCGTAAGCCCTAGACTCCGGCCAGTTCGACCGCGGTCTTCGCCAGCGAGACGCCGCGGCTCTGTTCGACCTGCTCGCGGTTCTGGAGTTGGCGGAGGGCGGCGATCGTGGCCTTCACCAGGTTCTTGGGGCTCGTCGAGCCGTAGGCCTTGGTGAGGATGTCGGTGATGCCGGCCAGTTCCATGCACGGCCGCACGCTCTTGCCAGCGGTGACGCCGGTGCCGGGACGGGCGGGAACGAGGATCACGGTGCTCGCGCCGCTCTCACCCTTGACGGTGTGCGGGACGGTCGTGCCCTTGAGGTTAACCTTGAACATGGTCTTGCGGGCGTCCTTCGTGGCCTTCTCGACCGCGGGGGGAACTTCATTGGCTTTGCCGTACCCGATGCCGATGTTGCCCTTGCGGTCCCCGGCGACGACGAGCGCGCCGAAGGAGAAGGTTCGGCCGCCCTTGACGACCTTGGAGCAGCGATAGATTCGGACGACGGCGCTTTCGATACCGCTTTCATCCGCGGCCCGATCGCGATCGCGCCGGGGCCCGCCGCGACCACCTTGGCCGCCGCCGCGTTGTCCGCCGCCACCGCCACCACCGCGCTGTCCCCCACCGCCACCACCACGCTGCGGGCCGCCGCGACCACCGCGGCCACCACCACCGCCGCCCATACCACCGCCGCCGCCACCCACACCGCCACCGCCGCCGCCACCCATGCCGCCACCGGTCATGCCAGTGGTGGGCGCCGGTTGTGCTTCGGGCTGCGCCGCGGGTGCCGCGGGCTGTTCGGAGGTCTGCTGTTCTGGTTGTTGATTTTCTGCCATAGGTCACTCGCCCGGCGGGCCGCATTGCCACGGCCCGCCGCTTCAAAAAGTCAGGATTAGAACTTCAACCCGCCCTCGCGCGCCGCATCGGCCAAGGCCTTGATCCGGCCATGGTACCGACGGCCGCCGCGATCGAACGCGACCGCAGTCACGCCCGCGGCCTTCGCCCGCTCGGCGATCGCCTTGCCCACGCGCTTGGCCGCGTCGACGTTCGCGCCGTGCTTCAAGTCGCCCAGTACATCGGTGTTCGCGGTGGACGCCGCGGCCACCGTACGGCCCGCGTAGTCGTCGATCACCTGGGCGTAAATGTGCTTGCTGCTGCGGTATACGGAAAGACGCGGACGCTCGGCCGAGCCGAACAGTCCCTTCCGCACACCATACTTGCGGCGTTCGAGCCGCTTTGCTTTTTCTGAATTTTTGTCTGCCATGATTCTTCAACCTTTGGGGATGTCGGGTCTGTTCGACATCCCGGCTGATCCTCGGTCCTTAGTCCTACTTGCCGGTGCCCGCGAAGGCCTTGCCCGGCTTGATCTTGACGGTTTCGCCTTCGTAGCGAATGCCCTTGCCCTTATACGGCTCGGGCTTGCGGACGGAGCGAACCTCGGCGGCGAACTGGCCGACGAGCTGCTTGTCCACGCCGCTCACGTGCATCTTCGTCGCGCCTTCCATCGCCACGGTCACGCCGGTGGGTACCTGAAGCGTGATCTGGTTGGCGTAGCCGACGGACAGCACGAGGCTCTTGCCCCGGAGCTCGGCCTTGTAGCCGACGCCCTGGATTTCGAGGGTCTTCTTGTAGCCCAGCGTGACGCCGACGACCATGTTGTTGAGCAGCGAGCGGGTCAGGCCGTGGAGCGCCTTGCTCTGGCGCTCGTCATTGGGACGCGCGACTACAAGCTCTTTCTTCGCGTCGTCGTACTTCACGTCGATGGTCGGATGGACGTTAAGCTCGAGCTTGCCCTTGGGACCTTCCAGGCGGACCAGGCGGTCCTGCACGGCCACCTTCACGCCGGCGGTCACGGGAACGGGTTTTTTTCCGATACGACTCATGATTCACCTTGGTCCGTTGTCCGTTGTCCGTTGTCAGTTGCCGGAGGTCATTCGCTGTGAATAACAACTGACAACGGACCACTGACAACTGACACGTCTTAGCTGACGGTGCAAAGTAGTTCGCCGCCCACGTTGTTCTCGCGGGCCCGGCGGTCGCTCATGACGCCCTTGCTGGTGCTGATCACAGCGATGCCCATGCCGTTGAGGACGCTGGGGATCTCGCCGACCTTGCGGTACAGGCGGCGGCCGGGCTTGCTCTCGCGGTCGATCGCGTGGATCACCTTGGCGCCGCTACTGGCGTATTTCAGGCGCACGCGGATCTGGCCCTGCGTCGGGTCTTCGATCACGTCGTACTCTTCGATGTACCCTTCGTCCTTGAGCACCTGAGCGATGCCGAGGCAGATCTTGCTCTTGGGAATGAGCACCAGTCTGCGCCCGACGCGGTTGGCGTTGCGGATGCGGGTCAGCATGTCCGCGATGGGATCTTGGTTATTCATTGCTACGTTCTTCTCCATCAGCCGTGATTAGGACTGAGGACTGAGGACTCAGGACCGAGGCACCGAGTGACGACTGATTCTTCTCAGTCCCTAGTCCTCAGTCCTCAGTCTATTTACCAGCTTGCCTTCTTCAGCCCCGGAATCTTGCCCGCCAGGGCCAGTTCCCGCAGCATGATGCGAGAGACTTTGAACTTGCGAAGGACCGCCTTCGAGCGGCCGGTGAGCTGACAGCGGTTGTGCGAGCGCACAGGGCTCGAATCACGCGGCAGCTTCGCCAGCGCGGCGAAGTTCTTTTCCTTCTTCAACTGCCGACGCACGTTCGCGAACTTCGCGACGAGCGCCTCGCGACGCTTCTGCTTGCTGATCCAGGCTTTTGTTGCCATGTTGCAATTCCTGTCTATTTCTCTTTCGAGTCCGTGCGGAACGGGAAACCGAACGCACGGAGCAATTCACGGCCTTCGTCAATCGACCGGGCCGACGTCACCATCGTGATGTTCATTCCCTGGGGGAAGGTCACCGCGGCCGAATCCACTTCCGGGAATACGGTCTGTTCCGTGAACCCGAAGTTGTAGTTGCCCGCCTTGTCGAAGGCGTTGGGGTTCAGGCCGCGGAAGTCCTTCACGCGGGGGATCGCCAGGGCGATCAAGCGGTCGAGGAACTCGTACATCCGGTCGCCGCGGAGGGTGACCTTCAGGCCGGTTTCCTGGCCTTCGCGGACCTTGAAGTTCGCGACGCTCTTCTTGGCCTTGCAGCGGACGGGCCGTTGGCCGGCGATCACGCCCAGCTCCTTCTCGGCCTGCTCCATCTTGCCCTTCTCGCCCGCCGTCACGGCCTTGCCCAAGCCCATCGAGATGACGATCTTCTCGAGGCGGGGCACCGCCAGGCGGTTGGTGTAGCCGAACCGCTGCGTGAGGGCCGGGACGACCTGCTCGCGATAGGTCGCGATGAGGCGCGGGGGCGGGGCCGGCTGCTGCGGGGTGTCTTCAGCGACCTCGGCTTGCGCCTCGGCCGCAACACCCTTGGGCTTGCGAACCTTCTTCTCGCCACCTTTGCCACCACCCTGGGCACCATCGGGCTTGGGGCCCTTGGGCTTCTTTTCGTGTTTTGCTTTGTCTTCTGCCATGACTCGCCTCGTCCGTCTTCAATTGCTGGCGTCTGTCGTGATCTCACTGGAGGCGGTCACTGAAGTGACCGCGCCGCCCTCTCGGGTATCAAGGCTCAGGCCTTTCCCAGACGCCCAAGATCGGTTCCGCTCTTGATCGCGACGCGATGCTTGTGCCCGTCGCGGACCTCGAACTTCACCCGCGTGCCCTTGCCCGTCGAGGGGTCCAGAGGCATTACGTTGCTCATGTGGATCGGTGCGTCCTTCTGAATGCGCCCGCCCTGCGGCGTACGCTGCGATGGCCGCACGTGCTTCCACACGCGATTGATGCCTTCGACCACCACGCGGTCCTTGTCGGTGATGACGCGAAGGACCCGACCCGTCTTGCCCTTGTCCGCGCCCGTGATTACGACGACCGTGTCGCCGCGTTTTATGTGTCGTGCCATTTGAATACCAGTTGCTGGTTGCTAGTTGCTCGTTGCTGGTTCAGGCCGGCCACTAGCAACTAGTAACCAGCAACCAGCAACTCCTCTTTCCTCACACCACTTCACTCGCCAGCGACACGATCTTCATGAAGTTCTTGTCGCGGAGCTCGCGGGCGACTGCGCCGAAGATGCGCGTGCCGCGTGGGTTGTTTTCCTTGTCGATCACGACCGCGGCGTTGCGGTCGAAGCGGACGTAGCTGCCGTCGGGTCGGGCGGTCGGCTGCCTCGTGCGAACCACGACGCAGCGGATGATCTCGCCCTGCTTCACTTCGCCGGCGGGGATCGACTTCTTCACCGCGCAGATGATGATGTCGCCCACGGTCGCCACGCGGCGCTTGAACTTGCCTTTGCTGCTGCTGCCGCGGAGCACCTTGATGCACATCGCCAGTTTAGCGCCGGTGTTGTCGCAGATGTCTACGCGGGTCTGTTGCTGAATCATGTCAGTGGTCCGTTGTCAGTTGTCAGTTGCGAGCGGTGATCGTTGCCAGTCCTTCGCGGCACGCTAACGGCCGCGAATAACGGGCGACGGACCGCTTACCGCTTTTCCGGCGCCTTGCCGGTCATGATTTCTTCCGCCGAGACCTGCAAGGCACGCTCCGGCGCCTTCTTCACGATGCGCACGAGGCGGTGGTGCTTGGTCTTGCTGAGCGGGCGGCACTCGGCGACCTCTACGGTGTCGCCTTCCCGTGCCTCGTTCTTCTCGTCGTGGGCGTGCAGCACGGTCCGGCGCTTGAGGTATTTGCCGTACTTGGGGTGCCGGGTCTGGAACGCGACCACGACCTTGATTGTCTTGTCGCCCTTGTCGGAAGCGACCACGCCCTCGATCGTCCGGAGGATGGGGCGGGCGGCCGCGGGGGTTTTCGTCTGGGTGTCCGGCATAGTCATTCTCACTTGGCCGCTGCGGCCTGGCGCTTCTGTTCGGTTTCGCGCTGCCCGATGATCGTCAGGATGCGCGTGATTTCCTTGCGGGTCTTCCGCAACTGGCTCGGGTCCTCGAGCTTCTCGGTCACCGCCTGGCTCCGCAGGTCAAACAAGTGCCTGCGCCGATCCGCCAGCTCGTGCCGGAGTTGCTCGACGTCTTTTTCTCGCAGTTCTTTCGTAGTCATGATTCGTAGGACTGAGGACTGAGGACTGAGGACTGAGTAAAGAACAGGGTCAGCCGCGATTTACTCAGTCCTCAGTCCTCAGTCCTCAGCACTCTCCTAAGCCACCGCATGGCGGCGGGTGACGAAACGGGTCCTTACGGGCATCTTGTGGGCCACACGGGCCAGGGCGCGCTTGGCCGTCGGCTCATCCACGCCGGTGATCTCGAACATGACCGTCCCGGGCTTCACGATGGCCACCCAGAATTCCGGCTCACCCTTGCCCTTACCCATGCGGGTTTCGAGCGGCTTGGCCGAGACCGGCTTGTGGGGGAAGATCCGGATGAACACGCGGCCTTCGCGGCGGAGGTAATGGCTGCAAGCGATGCGGCCTGCCTCAATCTGCCGGGCCGTGATCCACGACGACTGCAGCGACTGCAGGCCGTAGTCGCCGAACGCAACCGTGTTGCCACGGGTGGCGTTGCCCTTCATCTTCCCGCGCTGACTTTTGCGGTACAAAACCCGCTTGGGCATCATTGGCATAAAAGCACCAAAACAGTTGTCAGTTGCCAGTTGTTAGTTGTCAGTGAAAACCAGTCGCTCGGTCGCCTATTTCCTTCGCTGGCAACTGACAACTGGTAACCGACAACTTCCGACTATCTCCGTCCGCGCCGCACCGGTCCGCCCGGGCGCACGTCGGTTTCCAAAACCTCTTCGCCGTACATCCCGCGGTAGATCCACACCTTCACGCCGATCGTGCCGAAGGTGGTGAACGCGATGGCGTAGCCGTAGTTCACGTCCGCCTGGAGCGTCGTCAGCGGGACCGAGCCGGTGGTGGCCTTCTCGTTGCGGGCGATTTCCGCACCGCCGAGCCGGCCGCTCACCGAAATCTTGATCCCCTTCGCGCCCGCCTGCATGGTCGAGTCCATCCGCATCTTCAGGACGCGGCGGAAGCTCGCCCGCTTCTTAAGCTGCTCGGCAACCGCCTCGGCGACGAGCTGGGCGTTCAAGTCCGGGTTCTTGATCTCGATGACCTTGATCGGCGCGACTTTGCGCTTGATCATGTCCTCGAGCTCTTCGCGGAGCTTGTCCACCTCGGCACCCTTGGGGCCGATCACCAGGCCCGGCCGGGCGGTCTTGAGCGTGATCGTCACCTCTTCGCGGGTGCGCTCGATCAGGATATCGCTCACGGCCGCGAACGGGGGCCGGCGGTTGAGCTTGGCGTCGATCAGTCGGCGGACCTTGAAGTCCTCGACCAGGAAGTTCCCGAACGCCGCCTTCGGGGCATACCACCGGGACTTCCAGTCCTCCGTGATCCCGACGCGAAAACCGGTTGGATTGACCTTTTGACCCATATTGTGTCCGTTGTCATGGGTCAGTTGTCAGCCGTCAGTTGTTTATTGCCGGCCTGGCAACGGACAACGGACGACGGACGACTGACAATTCTTTACTTACTCTTCCCGCTCATCCACCGTCACCACCAGGTGGCTGGTGCGCTTCTTGATCTCGTACGCCTTGCCGCGGTCCTTGGGCTGGAAACGCTTGATCACGGGACCGGGATCGACCCACGCCTTGGCCACGAACAGTGTGTTCCGCGGCGGCGCTTCGGTCTCATTGGCGTTGGCGACCGCGCTGCGGACGACCTTCTCGACCATCCCGCTGGCACGCTGCTTGGCGAACCGAAGCAGCGAAAGCGCGTCGTCCACGTTCCGCCCGCGGATCAGGTCCATGAGCAGCCGCGCCTTCCGCGGCGAGATGCGGGCGAACTTGTGTGAAGCTTGAAAGGGCATCGGAATACCTCTAGTGCTGAGTGCCGAGTGCCGAGTGCTGAGAATGCCTGAGACTTACTCAGCACTCAGCACTCGCCGCCCGGCACTTCCTCATGCCGCTCCGGGCGTCGCGGCTTTGCGGCCGCTGTGGCCGCGGAACGTGCGGGTCGGGGAGAACTCGCCGAGCTTGTGCCCGACCATGTCCTCCTGCACGAACACCCGCAGAAACTTGTTCCCGTTGTGGACCTCGAACGTATGGCCCACGAATTCGGGCGTAATCGTGCACGCCCGAGCCCAGGTTCGGATCGGCTGCTTCGCCCGGTTCTCGTTGAGCTTGGAAACCTTCCGGAACAATTTCTCGTCCACGTAAGGCCCCTTCTTTGCGCTACGGCTCATGTTTCACCAGTTGCTAGTTGCCAGGAATTAGTTGCCAGTTGCCAGTTGTCAGTTGCCAGTAATGGAAGCAGAGGTCTAATTCGTTTCTATTGCTTTCTTCACTGGCAACTGACAACTGGCAACTTCCTCTTACACATTCACCGTCTGCGGCCGCTGTTGGTGTTTGCCGAACTTGCGGCGGCGGAGGATGAGTTTTTCGCTGTTCTTGCGCGGGCTGCGGGTGATCCCGCCCTTGGAGGGCACGCCGGTCTTGCTGACCGGATGGCGTCCACCGTTGGAGCGGCCTTCGCCGCCGCCCAGCGGGTGGTCGATCGGGTTCATCGCCTTGGCACGGGTGTGCGGGCGAATGCCCATGTGCCGCGAGCGGCCGGCTTTACCGATGCTCACGTTGATCCAGTCCAGGTTCCCGATCTGCCCGATCGTGGCCCGGCAGGCGCTGCGGACGCGGCGCATTTCGCCGGACGGGAGAATGATCACCGACCACTCCCCTTCCTTGGCGCTCAGACGGGCGACCCCGCCCGCCGACCGGACCAGCTTGCTGCCCTGGCCGGGGTTCATCTCGATGTTGTGAATTTCCAACCCGCCCGGGATGTTCGCCAGCGGCAGCGCGTTGCCCAACTCGGGGGGCGAATCGGGCCCATTGTGAAGAGTCGTGCCGACCTTCAGGCCGTTGGGGGCCAGGATGTAGGTCTTGACGCCGTCCTCGTACTGGAGCAGTGCGATGAAGCAGGAGCGGTTCGGATCGTATTCGATCGAGAGGACCTTCGCTGGCACGCCGTCCTTGTTCCGCTTGAAGTCGATAATGCGGTAAAGCCTCTTGTTGCCGCCGCCGCGATGCTTGGCGGTAATGACACCGTGATGGTTGCGGCCGTTGGCGCGGCGCTTGCCGACCGTCAGCGACTTCTCGGGCTTGAACTTCGTGAGGACCGCCCGGTAGTCGATCACGCTACCCGCACGGCGGCCTGCGGAAGTCGGGTTGTAAAACTTGATTGCCATGACTGCGTCCTAGTTGCCAGTTGCCAGTTGTCAGTTGCCAGTAACAGCCGCGTCATCTGCTGCCTTCACTGGCAACTTCCTCCTAGAACAACTCAATCCTCGAATTCTCCGCCAGGACCACGATGGCCCGCTTCCAGTCGCTCGTGTGGCTCATTTTGAACCGCGAACGGCGGGGCTTGCCCTTGCGGTTCATGGTCCGCACGTCCACCACCTTCACCTCATACAGCTTCTCGACCGCCTTCTTGATCTCAGGCTTGGTCGCGCTCCGCGTCACCTGAAACGCATACGCGTTCCGCGTGTTCTGCTGGTGCGTGCTCTTCTCGGTGACCAGCGGCTTGATAATGATGTTCGTCTTGTCCATGTCAGTACTCAGTTCTGATTCATGCCAAAATCTGCTCCAGCCCGGCCTTGGTCACCAGCAGCGTCCGGCTGCGCAGGATGTCCCACGCGTTGAGCTGGGCGACGGTGGTCAGGGTGGTGCGGTCGATGTTTCGGGCCGACTTTTCCAGCGCTTC
>JAQGHP010000023.1 GCA_028288775.1 Phycisphaerales bacterium
GACCTTGAGCTGGCTGAGGTATGACGCGCGTTCGGAAGACTGCCCGGGATTGGGGTGCGGCGCGATCGGGGGAGCGGTGACCACCGGCGCTGAAGGCGCAGGCGCCGGGCGCGGTGCGGCCGGAGCCGCGGGTGCGGCCACGGGGGCCGCTTTCAGCGGGTCGGGCATCGCCGCAGGCGCCGCCGGGAGCACAGCCGTTCCACCGTTCTTATTTGAGAAGAGTCCCATATTTACTTCCTGTCAGCATGAAACCCGCGAAAACTGCTCGCGGTTCACCAAGCGCCTTGAATCAAAGCACGCCCGCCATGGGCGTCCCCTCCATCCCTTGCAGTCTGCTACGCTTTCCCGTTGAGCACCCCGGCAAGCCCCGAGAGGCTGGTGCTCATTTCCGAGCGGGGCGCCCGCAGCACGACCGGCTCGCCGAAGTTGATCGCGCCGATCGCGTTCTTGAAGTCGTTGGGAATCATCCAGGAAATCTTCAGCCCCAGCGACCGCTCGACCTCTTCGGGCTCGATGTCGCACCCCTTCTTCACGTACCGGTTGACCACGATGCGGATCTTCGTTGACTCGACGCCCATCCGCCGCAGAACACCGACGAACCGCTCGGCGTTCTTGGCGCTGGGGACGTTCAACTGCATGACCAGCAGATTGATGTCGGAGGTGGCGATCGCGGTCGAGTAGACCGGGTCGATGCTCATCACCGAGTCCACCACCACATAATCGAAGACGCGGCCGAGCACGCCCAGGAGGCGCGAAAGGCCCGGCTGGTTCACGCGCTGCGTGTCTTCAGGGAGGTCGGGGCGGGCGAGGATCGCCAGGCCGCTCCCCGGATGCAGGGTCAGGGCGTTATCCAACAACTGTTTGTCGAGCTTCTCGGCGGAGTCCATCACGTCGGCAATCGTGTAACGCGTGCGGACGTCGAAGTAGCTGGCCGCCCCGCCGCAGACGAGGTCCAAATCCAGCAGCACGGTCTTGTGGCCGGCCTTGGCCAAAGACGCGGCGACGTTGCAGGCGACCGTCGTCGATCCGCATCCGCCCACGGTGGGGATGACGTGGATGACTTTCGCCTTCTTGCCCATGCCGAAGCCCTGGGCGACGCGCTCGATGGCGGCGGTGAGCTTTTCCTCGCTCATCGGGAGCGGGATGAACTCCTTGATGCCCAGGTGCATCGCCTCCATGAGGAGGTTCGCGTCGAAAGTCTGGGACATCACGAAAAAGCTGATGGACGGGAACTGGCGGGGAAGGTGGCCGATCTTCCGCAGCATCTCCGCGGAATTCGGGTCGAGGTTGATGATGACGAGCTGCGGCGCGTCCACGCGGTTGATCATCGCCGGCAGGCCGTCGATGGACCCGACCTGGGCGACGACATGCACACCGAACCGGCCCAGGAACGTCGTGAGTTCCTGGCGGTTGGTCGCGTCCGCGTCGATGATGACACAATTCAGCGGCACGTACATAACATCAGCTCCGAGTCAACTGGCCGTCCCAACCTTCGCCCGTCGCTCTATTTCGAGTCCGCCGCAACCGGGGCCGGATTGAACCCGTAATGCCCGTGGAAGCGGTCGGGAGCGCCTGCGGATTTCACGACGGGGGCGTGGGTCCCATCCGCGGCCGGGCCGCCCAGATCGCGTTCCCACAGCAACTGGCTCTCGGTCGGGTGACGCCACAGTTCCCCGGGCAAAGTGGGGACCTGTGCAGGATTCATCGGCTCAACCATCCGCGGAGTTACCAGAATGACCAATTCGGTTTCGTTTCGGACGTAGCGGACGGACCGGAACAGCGCCCCGAGCACCGGAAGGTCGCCCAGGAGTGGCGTCACACTCTTATTGGCCGTGACGCGGTCGTTGAGCAAGCCGCCCAGCGCGAAGGTCTGCCCTTCGGCCAGTTCCACTTCCGTTTCGAGCGAGCGCTTGGTCAGTGCGGGGATCACGAAGCCCTGGAGGGTGACGCTGTTGGTGTAGTCCAAATCGCTCACTTCAGGCGTGACGTGCAGCCGCAGGCGGCCGTCGCCAAGAACGGTTGGCGTGAAGTGCAATTGTATGCCATATTGTTTGTATTCCACGGTGATGGCGGACGCGCCTCCGCCGCCCACCTGGGGCACGGGAATCGGGAATTCGCCGCCGGCCACGAAGCTGGCCGACTTGCCGTTGATGGCGATGAGATTCGGCTCGGCGAGAACGCGCAGGAGGTTGTTCTGGCGCAGGGCGTCGAGGAACATCTCGAACTGCACTTTTCCCACTCCGCCTGCACCGAAGAGGGCGACGGAGGAATCCACGGTGCCGGTGTTCCCGGTGGCCAGCCCGCCGATGGGGCTTCCACCCGGGCCGTTGTTGATTCCGAATTTGGCCTTGCCGTCGGTGGCGAAGGCGTTGAAGCCGAAGTTGGTCGTGGCCGAGCGGGCCACTTCCGCGAAGCGGACTTGCAGCATGACCTGCTGGCCGCCAGAAACTTCCATGAGGTTCAGCACGTCCTTGGTCGTTCCGTAAGGGGCCGCAAGCTGTACCGCCTGCTGCGCAGTCATGATGTCGGGCACGTGGCCCTTGAGCACAATTGTTCCGTTGGCGCTGCTGGCCTGGATGTCAGCCGCCGGGAAGACGGTCTTGAGCTGGTCCTGGAGGGCATGAAGGTCGAAGGTGATATTCACGCTGATCAGCTGGGAGCGATCCTGGTCGTCCCAGATGATAAGTTGCGTGGAGCCGGGCTTGACGCCGGTCAGGAGCACTTCCGACGGACCGATCAGCTTGACCGATGCCACGTCCGGCTGACCGATGTCCACCCGCCTATACGGGACCCGCGTGGCGAGCACCACGCTCTTGTTGACCATTAAGCTGATGCCGCCGGACGAATTGAGGCCGTTGGTCAGTATGGTCGGGGCGGGCCTGGCCGGCGCGGTCGTGGGGGCGGCATCCGGGGCAACCACCGTGGGGACGCCGCTGTCCGGAGCGTCCGCACCCAGAGCGCTACCTCCCGCGGCGAGTCCCGCGAGCACGCTCAGGGCGAATACCCTGGTGGCATTGCCGGCGGCGGAGGGGCGCGCCTTGCGCGGGGTGAACTTCCGGCTGTCTTCCTTGTTTACAATACTCATCGCATTGACCTCTTGTCTTGGGCTGGCCGCTTCCCCTGGCTCGCGCCGCGTCCGTGTTTTTTAAAGTCAAGTCTTAACGCTCGGGCAGCTCGTCGCCGACGTTGGGCACCGCTTGTCCATGGAGGTCGCCGCTTCCGGCGTCCAACTGCTGCTGCGGCATTTCAAAAACCACTTTGGTCGATTTGGTCCCCTCGATCAGCTCGACGGTTCGTTTGGTCGTTTCGGCCACTTCAACCGCGGGGGCGGCAGGCCGCGTCGTCGACTGCACGTCCATGACCGGCTGCGGCTGCACGGGCTCGGTGACATCGGGCCTGCCCAGAAGATCGATCTCGGTGACACCCTTGGGGTCTGCGTCCTCGTGGTCCCCGCTGCCGCGGAGGGTCAGACGGAAACGGCCGGAGCTGTTGGCCAGCTCGATGATCTCCGCTTCGTGGGCGGTGACGACCATCGTGACGGTGCGGAACATCGGCACCGGCTTGCCGTCATCCGCGGCCTTGGCCGAGGAAAGGAGCTGCCCGATCGCCTGGACCAACGCGTTCTGGACGACGGTGCGGGTGAGCAGCGCGCCGTTCTTCTGCGGCTGATGGATGGTCGTGATGATGTCCACGCGGCAGCCGGGCTGAAGCATGCCGGCGATGCCGTTGGACTCGTTCACGTCAAGTGTGATGGCCCGCATGCCGGGCGGCACGAGCGAGGGGAGCCCCGGGAGCGTGCCCTTCGGGGCGAGGCTGGGTTCCAGGACCGTCTGGCCGGCGAGAAGCGGAATCGTCAGCACGCGGCCCACCACGTTGCCCGTCGCCGTGAAGGCGTCCGCCGGGGCGGCCGGGGCGGCGAGCGTCGTAAGGGCTAGTTGCTCGGTTGTGAGCTCCTGGCCCGGCCCGACGTTGACCTTCGCGACCACCACCTGCACCGTCTTCGAAACGCCCGCCGACGCATGGCTCTTGGCGACCTGGTTCATCGCGATTTTTGCGGCGACGCCACCGAGGACGATGGCGATTGCGACAGGGGCCCATGTTTTCCATTTCATAGCAAACTCCGTTTCCGACGGCCGGCCCATTCCGGGCGGCCGCGTTACATTAAAAGTCGTCCAGACCGGATAGGTGGTTTAGAAGGAAATGTCCGCACCCGCGCACTTTTGCACGCCATTTGCACCGGGGCGCGGCGCTCTATTTGACCGTCGTGATGGTCTTGCCGCCGATGGCCGCGCCGAAGGCCTCGTCGTAATAGAATTCCGCGTTGTTCATGGTGTTGATCGAAGCGAAAAATCCGCGGCCGTAGTAATAGAGGTTGTTCTTTTCGCTGAAAGCGACGTTCGGCGCGAGGACGTCCGCAACGATGTTCGAGTTATTGGCGCCGCCGGCCGTGCTCCCGAACGTGTTCGAACCGTTCTGGTAGATCGCAAGATTGGAGGGAACGCTGTTGTATCCGATCAGGTCACCCTCGAGATCTACATTCCCGTTTACATAAACGGTCGAAGGCCCGTCGAAGGTGAGGGCGCCGGTGATCGTCAAGGAAGTGAACCAGTATGTTCCGTGCGGGAGCGTGGTAGAGTTGCTCACCGTATAGCTCGAGGGAATCGAGCCGGGGTTGGTCCCCGGGCTCCATGCCGGCATCGAGGGGACGGTAATGCCGCCCGCCTGGGTCATCTTTTTGCCACTATAGGTGAAGCCGCTGACGCTGCCGCTGGGCCCGAGTAGCACGTTGCCCTGAATCGTATCGTTGTTCCCTGAGGTGACCGCCCCGTTCGAGCCGACTGCCCCGTTGAAGCCCGCCCCGGAATGCGTGGGGCTCTTGGTTTTTGAAGAGTTGTAGCTGCCAATAAACGTGTTGTTTTTGACCGTGACGCTGGAGAGCCCGATGAACCCGCCGTTGGGGTTGTCCGCGAAAATTGCGACCGATGACGCGTTCACGTCGCACGTCGATCTTCCGATCATCACCCCGAACATCAAAGGCACTGCGGTACCGCGTGCGGTTGTGCAACCGACCGTCATTTTTACGGCATTGGTCGGCGTCGCGCCCGCCGTGAACGTCGGGCTTACCCACTTGCCGATGACGACGTCCGCGTTCAGTGCGGAATATGCGGCGCCGTTGACCGTCTGCTCATTGGCATTGGCCACGCCCCAGGTGACGGCGTTCCCCGCTTCCGCACCTTGGGAGGCGTAGCGCGCAGCCGAGTCGGCCACGCGCTGGAGCTGCGTCTTGACCAGCTGCACCCGGCCCAGATCCACCGCCAATGACACAAAGCCCGCGAACGCGGTCAATGCGACAATGACGTAAACGATTGCAACCCCGCGGCGACTGTTACGCATGGTACTTCCTTGACAATCAGCCTTCTTTTCGCATTACACACAGGCCCGTCACCGTCTTGGTCCCCCCGATTAAATTGAGCGGCCGAAAGCCCGCCCCGATGACGCTCCACGTCGCCGTCACCTTCACCTGGATCTGCGTGCCGACCGCAACGGTGCTGACGTCGATCACATTGTTCGACGTATCCGTCACCGTGGTCGTGACGCAGCCATTGGGGAAATTGCACGTCGTAAGCGCGCCGGTGACGGCGGTGGTCACGACCGTGTTGCTCCCGGCGCTGGGTGGAATCCCCGCCCGGCAGCCTTCGCGCGCCGCGCCGTCGAGCATGTTTTTGACGTAAAAGTAATACCCGAACTCCACCGCGCCGAATGTGAGGTTCAGCAGGATGCCCAGGCAAATCGCCGTTTCAATAAGCGAACCGCCCCGGCGGAAGCCGCGGCGGAGACGCGAGGCGCTGTCAATGTTTCGTTTCATACTTCTTCTCTCCTCGGCTACTTCTCTCCCGGTCTCAATTCATCCCCCGATCCCGTGACCCAGCCACGACGTCGCGACCAGCGCCGCCACGCCCAGGAACACCGGAACCGCATACGGCAGCGGGCGATCGACGCTCCGGCAGGACTTGCCGGTCGCCGTCGCGTGTGCCATCCCGACCTCGTTCACGTGGGCAATATTCACGGCGACCAATGCGCTGTTATGCAGAAGCTGCCGAAGCCTCCCCTGCCAGACGGCCTGGGCGAGAACAATGATCATTCCCGCCACCGCGGCCAGACAGAAAACCGCCAGCACCGGCATCGGGCCGACCCAGGCCCCGACCCCGGCCAACAGCTTCACGTCCCCCCCGCCCAGCGCCCCCATCGCGAACAGCAGGAACGTCAATCCAAACCCCGCCCCGAAACCGAGAAACGAAGCCGCCGGTCCAACGGTATGGACGGCGGTGAAGCTCTGCGCGAGCCCGGTTAAGACCAGCGAGAACGTAAGCCAGTTGCGGATCTTGCGGCTATGGAGATCCGTAGCCGCCGCAATGGCCAGCATGACGAACAGCGGTAACAAGTGCAGGAGCGCGGTCTTGTTCATGTCTAAGTCCAGCGTAGCGGCCAGGGATTAGTGGCCCAGGCTTTAGCATTGTGGTGCAGGCTTTTAGCCTGCGTCGGCAGCCTCCAAAGGCTGCACCACGAGCGCATCGTTGCGCACAATTCGCTAGAAGCTATCGTTGACGCTCGTCCACCGTGCCAGCACTTTCGTGCCGAAGGCGGTGATGGTGGCGACGGCCGCGATGACGACCAGGCCGACCACGAGTGCATATTCGATTACTTCGCCGCCGCGTTCGTCGCGCGGGAGTTGCAGGAGGCTATTGAGAAGCAATTTCACGGTCGTAACCTCCGGGGCAGGTCCCGCATCCCCCTTGCGGCCAGTAAACCATCCAGGCCCGGGCCGGCCATTTGCCGGCTCCGGGCCTCGAGGTGTTGATGGTCAGACCCATGGCACCAGTTGCAGTATCCCCGAGAGTCTTTACCCCGAGGCCCTGGCTGCCGCAGGGCCGATTACATCGACGCATTCAGCGAGGTCCAGCGGGCCAGGACCTTGGTCCCGACGCTGGTGATGGCCGCGATGGCGGCAACAACGATCAGGCCGACGATCAGGGCGTATTCGAGAACTTCGCCACCCTGCTCGTCCAGGACCAACTTCGCCAACAGGTTCTTCATCGCCTTCATGGGTTTCTCCTTCTACGTAGGCGACCACAAGCCCTCGTGTCGGCGACTAGCCGCCAGCCCCGCTGGGCCCTTCCCTGCCGAACGGCCGGGGAAGCACGAGTGCAAGCGCTTCCAGCGCCCCGGAACGACGGCCACTCAGGCCGCCCCGGGCCGGCCCCGCCGCACCCTGCCATCAGGCATATCGGTGCGGTCGAAGCCCAGTTGCAACCCACTCATCGGATGGAGGGATGTCAGGCTTAATACCATTCGACGCGTGTGTATTGGTTGGTCGGAACGTGCGGAAAATGCGGTGTGATCCCTTTCCCCGGAAACAGGCTCTCGGGACCGAATACCGCCGGGGCGGCGTCTGTTTTTATCAGAACATCGTGATTTTCCCGCGTTTTCTGCGGGAAATCTGCAGGCGCAGGCGTTCGAAAATTTTTCCGGGTTTCCCTTCACTCTTCCCGGCGCGGATAATGCCCCTCCCTGGAGAAACCCATGCAATTTCGCGCTGCCGCTGCTTGTCTGATCGTGCTAATCCTTGCGCCGTTCGCCGGCGCAGAGCCCCCCGCCGCCCCAGCCCAAATGGCCGCGTGGGCGATGCCCTGGGGGCCGGCGGTTCCGGGTGCAATGTCCGCCGACCCGCTCATTCCCGCCCCCGCCGGCCAGGCCGGCGGCGTGGTCGTCCGCGACGGGCACTTCTATTCCGGCGGCGAGCGCCTGCGCTTCTTCGGTGCAAGCATCGCCTTCAGCGGCGCTCTCCCTTCCCACGAACAGGCCGACAAAGTCGCCCGCCGACTCGCGCGATTCGGGTTTAACTGCATCCGCTTCCATCACATTGACATGCAGCCGTTCCCCAACGGCATCCTCGCGGACGACGCGGGCGAGAAGCTGTCGCCCGAAGGACTCGACCGGCTCGACTATTTCATCGCCGCCCTGAAATCGCAGGGCGTTTACAGCGACCTCAATCTCCACGTCTCCCGGTCGTGGTCCCGCGCTCACCACTGGCCCGCTGGCGAGAAGATCCCCGAGTTCGACAAAATGGTGGACATCTTCAACCCGGAACTCATCGCGGCCAACAAGCAATACGCCCGCGACCTGCTCACCCACGTCAACGCCTATACCAAGGCCCGCTATGCGGACGAACCCGCGGTCGCCTTGATCGAGATCAACAACGAAGACACCTTGTTCCTCTGGGGCGGCGAAACCAAACTCGCCGACCTCCCCGAGCCGTACGCCGGGCAGTTGCAGGCGCTCTGGAACCAGTGGCTCGTGAAGAAGTACCCGACGCGTGCGAGCCTCGCCGCGGCGTGGTCGCAGGGCGCGCAGCCCGCCGGCCCAAATTTGCTACGGGATCCCGGCTTCCTAAAAATCGGCGCGAAGGACGGCTGGTACGTCGAGCAGCACGACACGGCAAAAATGTCCGCCGCCCCCGAGCTGAACGAAGACACCGCCCGCACCACGCCCGTCCGCCTGAACATCTCCGCAGTGGACGGCACGGCGTGGCATCTTCAATTCAATCAAGCTCCGATCGCCATCAAAAAGGGCCAGTATTACTCCCTGCAATTCGAAGCGAGCGCGGACAAGCCCGTGGACCTGACGGTCGGCCTGCAACAGGCGCACGAGCCGTGGCAGACCCTGGGCTTGGGAGAGACCGTGAGCGTCGGCAAGGAGTGGAAAACTTTCCGCCTGGGATTCACCGCCGCGACGGAAGAGGACAACGCGAAGTTCTCCTTCCTCACAGGGCGCAAGCAGGGAACTATTCATCTAGCCGCAATCACATTGCACGAAGGCGGCCAGCTCAGTGTCTTGGCGAATGAAGACCCCGCCAAAGGCACCGTAGCCCGCGGCGGGCCGCGCATGGGCGCAACGCCCGCCCGCTCGCGCGACTGGTACGATTTCCTCCAGCAAACGGACGAGGCCTACTTCACGCAGATGCGCCGCTTCCTCCGTGAAGACCTGGGCGTGAAGTGCCCCATCACCGGCTCGATCGGCCTTGGCCCGCTGGGCACATGCAGCCAATCCGCGATGGATTTCGTGGACGCCCACGCCTACTGGGATCACCCACAATTTCCCCGCCGCCAGTGGGACATGCACGACTGGATCATCGATAACAAGCCGATGGTGGACAACCCCGCCCGCGCCGCGCTGTGGGGCCTGGCCGCGACGCGCGTGGCCGGCAAGCCGTTCACCGTAACGGAGTACAACCACGCCGCCCCGAACGAATGGCAGGCCGAGTGCATGCCGCTCCTCGCGGCCTACGCCGCGTTGCAGGATTGGGACGGCGTCTTCCTCTTCGCCTACAGCCACGCGAACCAGTACGAAGAGAAGGACCGCACCGTCAGCTTCTTCGA
>JAQGHP010000035.1 GCA_028288775.1 Phycisphaerales bacterium
TCCAGAACTTCCCGGATATTATGCTTGGGCGGCCGCGCATTTTATTTTGACAATCGCCTTCTGTATTCCAGCTAGCAACCCCGGGCGGAGAAGTCGGGGCCGGGCCTTCGAGGTGGTGCTGGTGAATAAGGAAATTCATTGCCGACATTGCGGCTGCGAACTCCGCACCATGTCTGGCCGTTGCCCCGCGTGCGCAATGTTAACAACAGTGCTGGCGCCTGGGGCTAAGCCTTATAGGCTCCCACCCCGACCAGCGGGAACTCACGCTACCCGACCAGTACGGGATGTTCGCGAATCGGATCGTGCGTCGACCGATTGCACCTGATTCTTATTTAGGCGGCGTCTGTGTAGAAGACGTTCCCTCACCCGTGCTTTCCATGTCGTAAAACATCTACCATGACCCGCGGACTCGCCATTGAAACTTCCGGCCGGCTTGGCTCCGTTGCGATCGCCGAGGACGGCGTTGTCGTGGCGGAGGACAGCTTCGCCCACGGCCTCAAGCACGCGGCGGAGATGGTGCCGCGGATCGACGCGCTGCTCAAATCCCGCGGCTGGGCCCCGGCGGACGTGCGGGAAATCTACATCTCCGTCGGGCCGGGGTCCTTCACCGGCCTGCGGATCGGCGTCACGCTGGCCAAGACGCTCGCCTTCGCCACCGGGGCAAAAATCGCGGCGGTGCCGACCGTGCAGGTGCTCGCCCGCAACACCGCGCCCGAGGCGCGGGACGTGGTGATCGTGCTCGACGCCAAACGCGAACAAATCTTTACCGCCCGACTGCACCGCGAAAATCCCGGCGTGTGGACAATCGCGGAGCCGGCGCATCTCGATTCGCTTGCGGAAATGCTTCGGCGTAGCCCTCGGCCGGTGCATCTGGTCGGCGAAGGAATTCCCTATCACGAAAAGTTCCTGCCGCACGATGATGCCGCCGTGCTCGTGACGCCCGAAACTCTTTGGCGGGCGCGAGCCGCGACCGTGGCGGAGATCGGATTTGCGATGGCAAGGGCGGGGGAGTTCACGGACCCGCAGACGCTGACGCCGCTTTACATCCGCCGGCCCGAAGCGGAGGAAAAGTTCGAGGCATCGGCGGGGCGATAAAGAATTAGCGAAGCTGTTCGCGGGGATGGTGGGCGCCTTTCTTGCTGCGACACATCTGTGCGCCTCCCTCGCGAAATCGAACGCAGAGACGCCGAGACGCCGAGGTAGGAGAGAGGAATTGCGTAGGGTGGGCGTACTCGCCCACCGTCTTACCCGGTCATTGCCCGCGATATCAAATGGTGGGCGAGTACGCCCACCCTACATGGCTCGAAGCGCCACGCCCCCTGAGAAGTTCGAATGGAAATTGAACCGCCAAGGCGCCAAGACGCCAAGGAGGAGCGGGCGCAATTGAATGGGCAGAGCCATTCACGCTCGGATAAGGAGATCCAGTAGGGTGGGCATACTCGCCCACCGTCGAAATGAAGGGCCGATCGTCGTTCGAAGAAGGCGGTGGGCGAGTACGCCCACCCTACTGGATCTCATTGTATCCGGGCGCTCAATTCCACCTGCTCCTCCTTGGCGTCTTGGCGTCTTGGCGGTTTAGCTTCTTTTCCAAATTTCTCGGGCGGCGTAGTGTGGCAATTCGTTCGGACCTCCCACGGCGCGCAAAAATCCTCCCGGCCAATGGGCCCGGGAGGATTTTCGGTTTCACAAGCTGACCGCTTTCGCGAATCGTCGGCCTACTGCTGTTGCGGCTCAACGAAGACGAAGCGGGAGCCGTCTACGCTGTTGATGTAGAGGCGGACACCTTTCTTGGCGGCGTCGGACTTGCCCAGGGCGTCGCCGGCTTCCTTGGCGTTGTTGACGTTTGCGCCGCCGACTTTTGTGATCACGTCGCCGGGGCGGATTCCCGCGCGCTCGGCGGCGGAACGCGGCTGGACGCGGGTCACCAGCGCGCCGTTGCGGACGTCGCCGAAGCCGTACTTCTCAGCCAATTGGTCGGAGGGGTTGGTGAGGTTCATGCCCAGCGCCTCGGCGGATGCGGCCGCGCCGCCTGCGGTGCCGTGGGCGGTGCCGTGACCCGCCGCGACGGCGGTCAGGTCTTCGGGCTGTTCGCCGATCTTGAGCGTCACATCCTGGTCCTTGCCGTCGCGGAAGACGTTCATCTTCACATCGGTGTTGGGCGAGGTGGCGGCGACGGCGTTGCGGAGTTCAAGCACGTTCTTGACGGGTTTTCCGTCGAGGGATTCGATGATGTCCCCGGCCTGGAGGCGGCCGGTGGCGGGGGTGTTGGGGAAGGTCTGCTCGACCAGAACGCCGGCTGCGCCCTTGTAGCCGAAGCTCTGGGCCTTGGGCAGGTCGCGTGCGACGTCGCTGATGCTGACGCCCAGCCAGCCGCGGGTGACTTTGCCATGGGCCTTGAGGGAGCTGTAGACGAATTTGGCTTCGTTGGACGGGATGGCGAACCCGATGCCCTGGAATCCGCCGGAACGGGAGGCGATGGCGGTGTTGATGCCGACGACTTCGCCATGGAGGTTCACCAGCGGCCCGCCGCTGTTGCCCGGGTTGATGGGGGCGTCGACCTGGATGAAGTCTTCGTACCCTTGCTTGCCGAGGATTCCGGCCTGGCGATCGAGGGCGCTGACGATGCCATGGGTCATGGAGCCGACGTAGCCGAAGGGGCTGCCGAAGGCGAGGATCCAGTCGCCCTTGTTGAGCGAGGAGCTGTCGCCCCACTTGGCGGGCAGCAGGTGGTCGGCGTCGAGCTTGACGACGGCGAGGTCGCTCTTGGCGTCCGCGCCGACGAGCTTGGCGTTGGTGATGCGGGTTCCGTCGGCCAGGGTGACGACCATTTCGGTCGCGCCGCCGGCGACGTGGTTGTTGGTGAGGATGTAGGCAGTCTTGCCGTCGATCTCCATGATGACGCCGCTGCCGGTGCCAACTTCCTGGTCGAGCCCATCGGAGCCGTCCTCATTCGGATCGGCGTTGTTCTCGTCATCGTTGCCATTGCCGTTGTTATTGGGAGCGGGCTGGGCGCCGTGGGGGGCGTTGGGGAAGAATCGGCGGAGCATGTCTTCGTCGAAGGGCATGCCCTTGTGCGCGCCCTTCACGGTCTTGCGGACCTGAATTTGAACGACCGAAGGCTCGATGACCTTGCCGACGTTGCGGAAGGCGCTGGAGAGATCGGCGGCGGTGGCGAGCTGCTCGCGAGTGTTCTCGACGGTGCGCTCCTGCTGGGCGAAGGCCACGTCGCGCACCAACGCGCTTCCGCCGAACCACGCCCCGGCGACGCCGCCGACGATTACGATTGTGACTACCGATTTGCGCAGACGATTCATTGGGAGAACTCCTGTTGAGTAGTTGCTGGTTACTGGTTGCTAGTTGCTGGTGCAGACGAAACAGGGGCAACTAGAAGCTAATGATCCTCTCGACCTTTTTCAAAAACTCCGCCTTTTCGGCGGGGGGCATTTCGTAACAATGTTCGGCCGCGGGGTATTGTCGGGTTTGTACCCGGCGGACGTAATCGGAAAAACTGTTTACCATCGGACCGGCCACATCACCAAGCTGCGGCACAAACCGCGGCGAGCGCGGAGAAAGGCCGATGGCGTCATGCGTGACGAACACGTGCCCGTCACACGCCGGCCCCGCGCCGCAGCCGATGACGGGAATCTCCACGGCCTCAACCACCGCCTTCGACACCTCCGGCGGCACCGCCTCAAGCAGCAAACCTGCCGCGCCCGCATCACGCATCTGCATGGACATCGCGACGATCCCGCCGGCCTCGTCCGCAGTGCGGCCTTGAAAGCGGTACCCGCCCAAAATTCCAACTGCCTGCGGCCGCAGACCTAGGTGGGCGATCACCGCCACGCCCGCGTCCGCCAGTTCGCGCATGAGCGGAAGCTGGCTTGCCGCGGCTTCGATTTTCACCGCATCGCACCCGCTGCGCTGCACCATCTTACAGACGTTGCGGACGCCCCGATCTAACGAACCTTGGTAGGAGCCAAAGGGCATATCCGCCATAACCAAACACAGCGGTGCCCCGCGCCGCACCGCGGCGGTGATCTCAATCATGAAGGGGAGCGAAACGGGGAGCGTCGTGTCATAACCGAGCACGACATTGGCCGCCGAGTCGCCCACGAGCAGGGCGGGCACCCCCGCCTTCTGCATAAGGCCGGCGGTCGAGTAGTCGTAGCAGGTAAGCATGGCGACCTTCTCGCCCGACTTGCGTGCGGCGCGGAGGTTCGAGAGGCCGAATTTTCTGGCCGGGGGGGTGGGCATAGTGCTGGATTATAGCAGCATTTGGGCGCTGGATGATGGCGTACCAGCTATCGGCTGGACCACAGATCGGCCAAGGGCAAATCAATTCCGCCGAAGGCCCGGCTGTGGATCGTTGCGCCCTCCCGCCCGGAGGACTCTTCAACGTATGAACCGCCATCCAGCACGAGGCAAACCAACGAGCGCTCATGGGCGGTCAGCAGCCAGTAGTGAGGAACGCCAAACTCGGCGTACCACTCGCGCTTGGTGACGCGGTCGTGGTATTCGTGGCCGACGTTGATGGACTCCACGAGCAGCGTGGGCGCAACGTAGACGGGGTGATACCTGTTTGCGCCGCGGTCACGTTCGCGTTCGAGTTGCTCTTGCTGTTTGGATTGCTCGGGCGTGAGGAAGATCATGTCCGGCCGTGCCACGCGGCTGGGGCGCAATAGCAGATCGACTTCATTATGAAAGTAGCCCCGCTGATTGGTCGCATCCAGATGCCGTTCAACCAGGCGCCGAATGCGACTCAGCGGGTTGATTCCTCCAAAACCTTGCGGAGCCATCTTAGCAAGCACTCCGTCTACGAGTTCGAATCGCCCTTCCGACCAAAGCCACTGGATTTCCGGGTCTTCAAGATCATCCACCAACCATCCGGTGGTCCCGGGCTCGAACTGACGATGTGTGGTGGCCTGGGTCATGGCTTTAAAACGATCTACAAAGGTTCGACACGGGCAAATCAAGCATCGCGCGGACGAACTACACTTCGTTCCACACGTCCGCCAGTGGAATCGTAATTCCTCCGAACACCGAAGCGCGAACAATGTCATTACCGCGGCCGGAGGCTTCTTCGACGTAACTCCCGTCCCGCAGAATCAGGCACACGAGCGTCTGTTCATGGGCAGTGAGCAGCCAATAGTTGGGGATGTTGGCCTGGGCGTACCATTCTCGCTTGGTGAGGCGGTCGTGATTTTCGGTGCCGATGCTGATGGACTCCACGACGAGAGAAGGGGGTAGGTAGACGGGGTGGTACTTAAACTTCCCCCGGCCCCGTTCGCGCCCCAATTGCTTTTGCTGCTTACGTTCATCGGGCGTGAGGAAGATCATGTCCGGCCTGGCAATTCGACCGGCACCCAGGAACAAATCCACTTCGTGATAAAAATATCCATCCCGACCGGCCGCAGTGAGGTGCCTTTCCAGCAGGCGGCGCAGGCAATTCAGTGGGTCGATCCCCTCAAATCCTTGTGGAGCCATCTTCGTCAGCACCCCGTCTACGAGTTCGTAGCGCCCCTCCGACCACTGCCATTGGATGTCGGGGTCTTGCAGATCGTCCACCGTCCAACCGGTGGTCCCTGGCTCGAACTGACGGTGTGAAATCGCCTGGGTCATCGCCTAAGTATCCGCAAGGTGCAACGCGGAAGCAACGAAAAACAACTTTCTGGGTCGGTGCCGACGCGCTATGCGATCGTCGGAACGATCGTCTATTCCTTCTTCTCCCCCTCGCCCGGCCCGAGGCTCACGATAGTCATTGGGTCGAAGGGGAATTCCCGCATCAGGTCCTTTAGCGAGTCGGTCGTGACGGACATGAGCGTGGCCATGTCCTGCTCGAGGGGGCGGTATTCGCGGTTGTAGATCCATTGCCCGCCGATGGCGCGCATGCGGCCGAGGGGGATTTCGCCCTGCAGCACGAGGCTGCTGGCGATCTTGTTTTTGGCGCGCTCCACTTCATCGTCATTGAGGCCTTGCTTGGCCTTTTCCAGCTCGGCGAGGGCGATGTGGAGGGCCTGGGTGCTGCGTTCGGGGTCGCTGGTGAGGGCGAGGTAGAAGCTGCCGCAGGAATCGTGGGGATAGAAGCCGAAGTCGGCTTCCTCGGCGATAGCGTTGTCGACAAGCGCCCAGTAGAAGCGGCTGCCGTCACTGTCGCCGATGACGTCGGAGAGCACGCGCGCCGCGAACCGCCGCTCGTCCTGGGCGCTGGGGCCGGGGGTCATCGCCATGAGATATTGGCGGTTGAGCTTGGAGTCCGAGAGCGACAGCCGATGCGGCTTGTAGATGGGGCTCGGCTGTTGCCGGGGTGCGTCAACGTGCGGCCACGCCCCGCAATACTTTTCCGCCAGGCGGACGATTTCCTCAAATTCCAAATTGCCAGTGGCGGAGAGGACCATGTTCCCCGGCCCGTAGCGGCCGCGGAAGTATTCGGCCATCTGGTCGCGCTGCAACTTTTGGATGGATTCGGGCGAGCCGAGGATGCTCATCGACATCGGGTGCTTGTCAAAATGGACTTCCATCAGCTTTTCGTAGAGCCGATGGCCCGGGTCGTCGAGGTACATGGCGATTTCTTCGAGGATCACCTTCTTTTCGGTGGTGAAATCCTCCACGCGGATAGCGGGGCGGAGCAGGTGCGAAAGATGCTCGAGGGCGCGCTCGGTGAATTCGGGAAGTACGTTGGCGTAGTAGGCGGTCATCTCCTGCGAGGTGAACGCGTTGTACTTGGCGCCGATCTCATCGAAGATCCGGTTGACGTCTTCCCAGGTGTATTTGCTGGAGCCCTTGAACATCATGTGCTCGAGGAAATGCGAAACGCCATTGACGGCAACATCTTCGTCGCGCGAGCCGGTCTTGACGAACAGGCCCAGCGCGACGGAATGTGCATCGGGGTTGCGCTCGGCGACGACGTCGAGGCCATTGGGAAGCTGCTTGTAATGGAAGGTCAGCGGCATCGTTTGATCCTTGATCTTTCGCCATCGCGGTTAGCCGGGCCGTGTCTCCAGCAACCCGGGCCAGTCTGCCGCATCGTCAGTGCGGAAAAAAAGATCCTCAACTTGTTGAAGATCGGTCATGCTTTCCAATTTGGCGGCGACGTCGGCTGGAGGCGGGCCGAAGCGCTTGGACGCCCGCCTTAGGAGCAGCGCCTTCGCCTCCTGTATCATGCCTTCCTCTATAATCAACTGATAGGTCACCGATTCTTTCATTGTCCGCACTCCCTTCAAGAGTTGGGCCACCACTTCGCGCGAATGTCGCAGCCCGGCGAGAAATACGGTCGCAGTCCATGCGTCGGCAAATTCACTCGGCGGAGTTTCTCGCTCCAGCCGAGCTACGACCCGTTCAACTACGGCAGACAAGGCTTCGGGGCCGACTGCCGCGATCGGAGCGAGAGGCAAAGTACCGACGCCGCCCGTAAGCAGCGCCTCGACCGGCTGCTCCCAAACGCGAATCACCCGGTAACGGAAATCCAGGTGCGCATCCTCGGCGGCAGAGTCCAATACGTTCCCGGTCACCCCGCCTTGTGCCTGGGGCCGAAGCAGAATCACCACGCTCCTGACCGGCAGGTTGTGCCGCCATCGCAGCAGCACATTATAGAACAGAATCCGGCGATCGAGGTCTTGATCGCTGCCGGACTGAAACTCCAGGTGCGCGATGTACGGGTCCGGTGCGGTCACTCGCACCACTTTGTCGGCGGCCGAGCTGATCGAAGATACGTCTGCGTCAATCACTTCCATCGCCACTGCCAACGGCAGTTTGGCAAAAGCGATCCAATCCGCCGGATGGGCTTCGACCAGATGCTTAAGGGTCGCGTCGTACTGTTTGCCTGCCACGGCGGTTCTCCGTCACGAAACCGCCTATGGCACTTTCAGCGCTTTCGGCCCCACCGTCACGATCGTAAACGGTCCCGCCTCATGCTCCTTCAAATACGCGTTCACTTTTTCCACCGTTACCGAATCAATCGCCGCCTTGATTTCATCAAGCGTGCGGATGCGGCCGCGCATGTAGAAATCATGCGCGATCGCGCCGGCGCGGGCGCTGGTGGATTCGCCCTGCATGATTGTGCTGGCCTTCAGGCCGGTCTTTGCGCGATCCAGTTCCGCCTTAGTCACGCCCTCGCGCAATCGGTGCAATTCGCTCAAGAAGCAGTCAAGCGTCGCCTGCGCCCGTTCGTTGCTCGTCCCGGCGTAGCCGAGGATGTTGCCCTGGCCTTTCAGGCTGCTGTACCCGGCCCAGACGCTGTAACAGAGGCCGCGTTTTTCGCGCACCTCGGTGAAGAGCCGGCCGCTCATTCCGCCGCTGAGCACTTCAGTCGCCATGCGGACGGTGTAATAATCAGGGTCCGTCTCCGGCACCGAAGGCCAAGCGAGGCCGATGTGCGTCTGCTCACTCTGCTGAAACTCGTGATGGAGCGGCCCGGGCGGCGGCATGATCTCAATGGGCGACGGCTCCGTGCCGTTCCAGTCGCCGAAGAGCTTTTCGACCACGTCCTTGATCTGCTCGAAATCCAAGTTGCCGGCAAGCGACAGGATCGCGCCCTTCGCGTGATAACGCAGGGCGTGATCGGCGCGCATCAGGTCGAGCGTCAGCTTCTGCAAATCCTCCGGGCGGCCCATCGAATTGCGGCCATACGGGCTGGGCAAATACCACTCGCGCAGCTTGATCATCAGCTTCTGCCGGGGCTCGTCGTCAATGCCTTCCAGAGCTTGCAGCGCGAGATCCCGTCCGGCCTCAAACCCCGCTTCAGGCAGGTGGGGCCGGCGGATGATGTCGGCATAGGTCGCGAGTGCCTCAATCACCTTCGGCCCGACTGCCGCGCAGCCAAAGCGCGTGTGATGCACGCCCACGCTGGCGGAGCGCTGGAGGCCGAGTGTGTCGAGGTGGTCGGTGAGTTGCCGGCTGTCGCGATTGCCCGCGCCGCGGAGCACGAGATCCGAGAGCACGGCCGCCGACCCCGACCGGTCCGCCGGGTCGGTCGCCGACCCCGCCGGCACGAGAAACGTCATCGCCGCCGACTGCATGCTCGGCATGCGTTCGCCAAGCAGAGTCAAACCATTCGGAAAAGTGTGCTGAAAATAACGATCCGCCAACGAGGCTCCTTTCGCCCAACCGCCCGGGATTATAGGCCGGGCTCGCGCCGACGCCAGTGGTGGGGGCGAATCATCCGTATAACCTTCGCCGGGGAATCAGGTTATGAATGTTGTACGTTTGGGGTTGCCCTGGCCGGGCGCACGTCTGCCACAAACACGGTTTTCTGGAATTCCAAGCCGTCGCACACACGAATCTCATATCGAACAGGGAGGGATCCGGCGGAAAAAATGCGAGGGATTTGCGAGGGAACCAACCTCATCTAAGATGCATCGCCACGGAGTAATGCAGATCGCTACGGAGCAAGCAATGCCGATCGATGCACAATGTGGTTCTTGCATGGCACGGTATAGGGTCGTGGACTCGGCGGCGGGGCGGCGCGTGAAGTGCCGGCGCTGCGGCAACTTCATTGATCTGCCGGGTAACGCCGCGCCCGCCGATCCGTTCGCGGCGCTCGCCGAACTCGAAAAAACGGCGCGGCCCGTGGCGGCCTCCCCGAACTCCGCGCTCATTCAATACCGCGCCGTCATGTCGACCGTGGCGCCTTTGGCTTCGGAACCATCAGTCCAGCACGGTACCGCCATCGGCGACCTCCGCCGCTCCGGAACCGTGCCTCAAGATCCCGAGGATTCGTCCCGGCGTCGCCGGGGCGGCAACTCGCTCTTCGGGCGCATCGTCTTGATCGCCATTCTCGTCGCCGTGCCGCTGCTGGTCGGCAGTTACTTTAGCATCATCATTTCCGGGATCGCGGTCATCGTATTCTTCGTTGGGGGCATCGGGATGTTCTTCGGTGGCGTGATCTGGAGCCTGGTCTCGGGATTCAAGACCGACCTTTCCGAGCGCTTAATGTGCATCTTTATTCCGTTCTACTCATGGTACTTCTGCTACATACACTTTGATGAGCTAAAGGAGCCGTTCTTCACCACGATTGCCGGCATCGGGTATTTGGCGTTGATCTATGTTGTCGGACTATTGGTGGCCAATGGCCCGGCTGGTGCCGATTTGGTCGCACGCGCAAACGCCGCCGTCAACGCAAGTCAAGCCCGTTCCGATGACGCGTCCACCCCCGGGCAACCGCCCGACGGAAGCAACGGGGCGGTCCGCCTCGAAGTCCACGTCGACGGAGCGCCCGGCGATGCCGCGGCACTCGAGCGCAAGGTTCGCGATAAGGTCCGGGCGACTCTCCGCGGGCGCGGGATCGCGATCAACGAAACCGCCTCAGTGAGGGCCGTCGCAAGCATTACAAAAGTCGGCGTCAAGAGTATCTCGTTCCGGAATTCTGTGGCGGGCTCGGGGAGGGGTCAGACCACGCAAATCGATATGGACATGCTCGAAGACCGGCTTGACTTCATAGGCTCTCGAGGCCAGGTCCTCAGCTCCAATCACGACCGGGTTTCGCCTTATGAAGGCCTGGTGTATGGCGAGAGTGGCGAAAGTGGCCAGAACGCTTTCAATCGCCAGCAGTGGGAATTCGCCGCCAACACTTTCGGGCCCGTCCATTTCCCCGCCGAATTATCCAATTCGCATTAATGCGCAGAAGCACCATCCCATTTTGACTTTCCTCCCCCGCAGTGGCACAATCGCCCGGCCCGGTAGGGGGCTGGCGGAGTGATCTCAAAAAACCGGGCGGTCTCGTCAGGAGAGCACCGATGCACGCACCCCAGAGTTCCACACCCTTGATGCGCATTCCCATGAAAAAAGCTGCACTGGTTTCCGTCGTCGCTCTTTCGGCCGCCTCCGCACTCTTCACCGGCTGCAAGCGGCCGGTCGAGAAGGCGGATGAAGCGGTCTCCGCCGCCATCACCAAGGGCGAAGACGAACTCCAGAAAAAGCCCGACGGTTCCACCGCCATCCCCACCTTCTCCAAGGCCGCGGGCGACAAGACCGCCTCCGACCCCGCCCAATCCTCCGCCAACCTCATCGCCGGCATTGCCGAGCTGCAGGCGGCGGACCTGCTCATCGCACAGGTCGAAGACGGGCAGCTCAAGATCGGCCGCCTCGTCGGCCGCATCAACGACCTCGCGTCGCATGTGCAGGCCAACAACGTGGCGGTCGCCGGCCTCCAGGCGCGCGACCCGAAGTCCACCCTCGCCGCCATCTCCGAGGAAACCGCCGGCGCCAAGGGCGGAGACAAAGCCACCTGGACCATCAGCAAGGCCGACACGATCCTCCCGACGCTCGACGCCGCCGACAAAAGCATCGCCGATCTAAGCAAGCAGATCTCCGACCTGGCCGCCAAGCACGAGGCGCTCGAAAAGCAGCGCAACACCGACCTCCAGCAGGCCGACCAGCTCGCGCAGCAGTCGGAGCAGGCGACCGGCAAGAAGTCGGTGGACCTCTTCAAGCAGGCCGCCGACCTGCGCAAGGCCGGCGCGGACCTGGCCAACGAAATCATCTCCACGGATGCCGCCGCGGCGGGCTTGCAGCGCGACCTCGTCGTCATCCAGGGCCAGCAGAAGCAGCTCAAGAGCGCCGTCGAGAAGCTCGACGACGCCAGCAAGCAGGTGGCCGGCGGCTGGGCCGACGTGCAGAAGCACATCGAGGAATACGCCGCCAGCTCCAAGGCCCTCGTCGAAGGCTCCGACGCCGCCGCCACCCCGGCGACCAACCCCGCTTCCGTCAAGCAGATCACCTCCATCAAGCAGGCCGGCGATGAATTGGAACAGATCGTCGCGACGGTGCAGAAGCTGCGCGACGACGCCCTTGCGCATCTCGACAAGGCCGCCGCGTATTTCGGCGCGATGGACCGGGTCAACCTGAAGGTGCAGACCGATTACCTGAAATTACTCAACAACAAGGACAACGCCACCGCCGTCCCGCGCCAGGCGTGGGAGTGGATGGTCGAGGTCCACAACAGCTCCGACCCGGACCTGCAGCGTGCCCAGGTGCAGCAGCGACTGGCCCGCATCTTCGCCGACCAGGCCTGGTACGCCGACATGCGCCTGAAGAGCGCGACGATGCTCAAGGACGTGCTGGCGAAGGCCACGGTCGCCGTGCCCAAGACGCTGGAGGCCGGCGAGCTCGATAAGGAAATGAACGACGGACGCTCCAAGGCCAGCCAGGCGTTCACGGACGCCGAGAAGTTCCTGGACGCCACCATTGGCCGCCCCGCGCTCCCCTCGGGCAACAAGACGATCCCCGCCCTCAAGCAGGTCGCCGAGGTCTCCAAGATGGTCGAGCAGTACGCCCGCTGGGCCTACTCCAAGTCGATCGGCGACGAGAAGAAGGAGCTCCTCGAAAGCGCCAGGAACCTCGCCGGCACGCTCTCTCAGGAGAACGTCCCGCTCCCCTCGCCGCTCCCGGCCGAAATCGCCCCCGCTTCGACCGCGACGCCTCTACCGACGACGCCGACAATCCCGGCCGCTCCGGCCACCGCCCCGACAACTCCCGGCACGCCCGATGCCACCATCCCCGCCGCACCGACAACCGCACCCGCCGTCCCGGCGACCGAACCGGCTTCCCCCGCAACCGCGCCGGCCACCGCGACCGCGCCCGCGGATGCAAGTCCTGCTCCCGCTGACACAACGCCCAAGCCCGACGCCCCCGCCCCCACGGGAAATAACACGACCGCCAAACCCCCGGCGCCTCCGCAGTAGCAACCCGCCCGAGCCGAAACGCTCCGTAGCGTTTGAGAGCGCGGGCGTACCGCCCAGGCCGCTCTGGTCCCCTCCCCCTCGTACCCGGCGGAGAGGGATAGGGTGAGGGGCGGGACGTGGAAGTGCGCCGGAATTCCGAATTATGTAGGGTGGGTGTACTCGCCCACCGTTCGTCAACCGATGGAATGTCAAACGGTGGGCGAGTACACCCACCCTACATGGCTCCGACCGGACCGTGTCGGCCCGGCTCCGAAATTACTACACAGATCATAGACTGGTCGGACGTAGCGTCCGCTCCGCCAGCCATCTTCCGCCGACCATTGACATATAGTCCGTGGTGCGGGCCCTATGAACTAACATGATGAGTGAACCGTGACGAAGAAGTTTCCCGTCACGTTTCACTCATCACTCCTCATGATCCCGTCACCACAAACCTCGACCTCACCTGCTGCTTCACGTACGTCCGCGTGATGTCCACGTGCCCGGCGTGCTCGGCGCTCTCGTGCTCCACGCGCCCGTGCGTCGCCAGCCACTGCTGCCCCCGCGCGAAAAACTCGTCAAACTCCCGCGGCGACATTTCCTCCGCAAAATACGTGTCCCGCCGCACCGGAATCACGCGGCACAAAGGTTCCCCCTTCTTGATCGTGATCCGCTTCTCCTCCCGCCCCAGTTCCAGCACCACGTGCCACGGATAGCTCGCCGGGTACCAGTCGGTATCCACCAGCGCCGTCATCGCCCGCCACGGCCGCTCGAGGTTCGGGACGTCCGTGAAATACAGCAACTCGTTGGTGTCGGTCCCAAGGAACAGGTAGGTGCTTACCTTCACCTGGTTGCGGATCTGCTCGTACACGTTGTCCGAAATCACGTGCGGCAGCTTCTGCCCCTTCTCCCAAAACCAAGCATACTGCTGCCGCAGCGGAGCCCCCTCCGACTCCTCGCTCCCCGCATACGCGAAGTCGCTTTCAATGACGACGTCATCCGCCACGCGCCACTTCCCGCGCGACTGCACAAACGTCACCTCGAAATTCGCCAGCAAATCGAACCCAAACCCGTTCGCCGCCCGGATCGGCGGACACTCCTCCGGCCACCCCTTCCCCGCCCCGCGCTTCACGTACACGTCCTTCGCCGGCACCGGCCCGAGCAAGTCCCTGCGGAATTTAAAGTAATGCACCATGTTCGCCGGAATGTAACTCAAGCCGCCCCCGCGTCACAGGCCCGCCGCCCCCACGTCCTTCGCACAACACCCATCGGTCACCCCCGACCACACCCACCAGTCACGCCGCACCCCTAACCCCGTTTTTCGCCCCGCGGCGGGGGTGTCATGACCGATTGTGACCGATTGTGACCGATAAAAAGGCACTTTTCAAAACGAATTTGATAAATACCATGTCTTCGGCCCGCCCTCGAGTCGCAAATGGGCCAACTCGCAACCCCCTGATCCACGAGCCATCGTGTTGGGTCCGAACCGCGGGCCGTCTTCATCGTCCACGCACAGACGGCCATCAGGGCGAACTGTAGGGTGGGTGTACCCGCCCACCATCCCGGCCGGATAGACGCAACCGCGACAGTGGTCGAGTACACTCACCCAACTTCGATGAATCCTTCAAGCGAAGTCCAACGCTAATCAATGAATTCCCCGGCGTTTTTCTCTGCGCCTCCGCGCCTCTGCGTTCATCCCTCCCCAACACGTTGACGCCGCCCGGCGAATCTGCATAGTGTTCGGCCACCTAGGCGTGCCCACCGTTCACACGGCTGGCCCCGTCGTCTAGAGGCCTAGGACACGGCCCTTTCAAGGCCGCGACACGGGTTCGAATCCCGTCGGGGTCACTACCAGTTCCCGTACTGAATCTACGGTCCAGAATCCCCCGGTAACGCCGGGGGATTTTGCGTTTCCGGCGGATTGGTTTGCCTTTACCCCGTAACCACCGCCGTGCTTACCAGCCAGTCGGGGCTGTAATCGGTCGATGTGAACCCGTTCACGTCTTTGTAAGTCGCCGCAAGCGAGATGCGATACCGGCCGGGCTGTGCGTAGGTGTGGCTGTCGTTGATCTGATACCTGTCGCCGCCCAGCGGGGTAAGCGTCACGGCGGAGTCGCCGGCGGAATTGTCACCCCAATCCACCGTGCCCCCGAGCAATGGCCCGCCCTGCACGCCGGTGAACGTGACGACGCCGATGCTGCCGGAATAGGTCTGGCCCGCGGCCAGATTGAGCGTGACCCCGCCCTGTGAATTGGGCACGGCGTTGATCGTCTGGCTGACGGAGCCCAGGATCGTGTCGTCCGCCTGGTTGACGTGGTCGCTAAGCTTGAAGGTGATGGTGGCGTGCAGGATCTCGGCGAACGTCGTGCGGAGAACGTGCGTAGGGTTTTGCCAGGAAAAATCATTCATGGCGTTCAGAACGAAATGGTTGTTCCCGACGGGATCGACTGATGTTTCGAACGACCCTGCCGTACCCAGGCCGTAATCCACGATCGCGTAGGGCACTGGCGCATCGGGCGCGGTGGATACATTCTGTAACATCGCCAGCGGTGCGTTCAGGAAATCGCCGTACGCGGTCGGCGGGGGCAGGGCGGTGATGATCGCATTCGAAGCCGACGGCGGAGTCGGTTCGCCGGTCACGGTGATCGTGCTGACAACCGGGACATAAACCTGCGGCACGGGGTCCACACTGTCGGGCAGTGCCTGGCCGGGGAGGGGGAATAATGGCCTGTTCCCGAAGCGGGTCAGGACGTTTGCCGTATAGGTGCCGGGGGCGGCGTACGTGTGCCCGCCGTTGATCTGATACTGGTTGGCACCCAATGAAACGAAAGTGCCCGGCGAATGGGTGCCGTCGCCCCATTCGATGGCGACCTCAACGGGCGTGAGGCTGCTGGTGAGCGTGCCGATGATTCCTGTGAAAGGCGTGCCTGTAACGGCAACGAGATTGAGCCCGCCGGGAGAGTTTCCCGTGATAATTTTCGCAGGAGGGACGGGTGCCGCGGCATTCACCACCACGTCCGCGACCAGCAAATAAGGATTGGCGGCCTGGCCCGTCCCGTCTCCAGCCCTGGTCACGACCACCGCATAGCGGCCTGCATTGGCATAGACATGGAAGCCGCTCAGGACGGATCGGCCGCCGTGACTGGAAACCGTCGGCGCGGAAATCGAGCCATCGCCCCAGTCGATCGTGAGCCCGGCCGCGGGCGACGGCCCATTTTTAATGGAGCCAAGGACGGCATCAAAGGATTGCATCGCCCCGACGGAGAGGGTCCGCCCGTTGGGCGTCCTGGGCGCGACGCGAGCGGTTTCCTTAACGCTTGCGATCGTCGAACCGTCCCGCGAAACCGTAATCACGACCGGAAAAACGCCGGCCTGCGAATACGTATGGCCCCCGACCAGCCGGAGCTTCCCATGGACGGTTTGCAACCCGGCGGAAATATCGGTGGTCGTGCCGTCGCCCCAGTCCACGGTTGCCGCAAGCCCGGCGAGTTGTGCCGGGCCCTTGCCCACATGCGCGGTGAGGAGTGCCGTCTGCGACAGCGTCTCCCCGGCGACCGTGTGCAGGTGCGCGTTGCTATGGAACAAAATGTGACCCGGACCGGCCGAAGCCGAAAGCAGCCGCCGGCCCTCGAGCGGCTCGACCAACACGACAGACGAACTCCCACCCGCAATTCGCGCGCGCGATCGATCCATGATATTCTCCAGTATACATTGCCCCGCGATGGAGTCGTCAGGTAAAGCAGAAGTTTGCCGGCCCCCGACGCCGCCGCCTGAGCATTGGTTCGGGGGAGGGGCAGGAACCTTCCAAAAAACGAGAGGTTTGCGGTTCGACCGGTATAGCCACTTGAGCGGAAGTGTCGGACGACATGGTCAGCGTACGATTTTCGTGATGCTCACGCTGAGCGAGCCCTGATTGTCCGACATATCCGGGTCATTGATCTCGAAGGAGATCGGCGTTCCGTCCGATTCGACGTGGATGGTGGCCCGCTCTCCTGCGAGGGCTTGCTTTTCTCCCACCATGATCAGCAACGCCCCGACATTCTTGCCGCCGGGACTGGACACGGTGCTGCCATTGGGGCCCGACTCGCCCGACGCGGTCGGGTTCCACTTCCATTTCCCCTGTGCGGCAATCACGTAGTCCCCCGCGTCAACGGTCGCGACCTGCTGCCACGGCTTGTCGGCCGCCACGACGTACACCTGCGATTTGCCGCCCAGTTCATCCATCTTGGCCGTCGCGATCTTGATCTGCCCGTCTATCGCGTTGGCTTCCAAAAGGTTGCCGGCCTTGGTGGTGGCGGCGAGCGCGATTTTCAGCTTCGCGACCATCGCCCGCTCCGCTTTGACCCGGGCCTGATGGTATGCCTCATCGGCTTCCTTCACCGCCTTGTCCCGCTCCCGCATTGCCGCGACCGCGGCAGGGGACTGCGGACGCTCCGGCGTCTTCTGTTCACCGGCGGCAATACAGGCGAAGATCAATAGGGCTGCCGACAGAGCCACAACGGGGCGCAACCGCATAGATGTGTCCTTCCTAATGAATGTTCGCCCACATGATCCCCAGAGCAGCCAAGTTCCACAAGGCGTGAGGCTGCAATGCGATTCATCTCCCGGCCTCCACTTTCTCCAGCAGCTCGCGCATGGCCTGCAACCGGTCGGCCTCTTCCGGCTTCTTGTCCTTGCGCACCCGCAGGATCCGCGGGAAGCGCAGGGCGATCCCTGATTTGTGCCGGCCGGACGCCTGGATCGCCTCGAAGCCGATCTCGAAGACCAGCAGCGGCGCAACCGCATGCACGGGGCCATGGCGGGCGAGTGTGTGCTTGCGGGCAAATCGGTCCACCTCGGCGATCTCCTGATCCGTCAGCCCCGAATACGCCTTGGTGATCGGCACCAGCGCCGGGCCGTCCCAAACTCCAAACGTGTAATCCGTCAGCAAGCCCGCGCGCTTCCCGTGCCCGGGCTCGGCGGCGATCATCACCACGTCCGTCGTGTACGGCTCCACCTTCAACTTCCACCACAACCCCGTCGTGCGGCCCGGCGTGTAAGGCGAATCCCACCGCTTGAGCATCACGCCTTCCCCGCCCAGACGGCGCGAATCCTTCATCACCGCGCTGACGGCGTCCCACACCTCGTGTACCGCCGGCTCGGAGAGCCGCAAGGCTGTTGTGGGATGAACGGCTTTCACGACCCTGGCGAGCAGTTCGCGCCGTTCGCGCAGCGGGCGGCCGCGGACGTCGGCGCCTTCTATTTCGAGCGCATCAAACGCGACGAACGTCACCGGGTTCTCGGGCCAGAAGGTCATCTCAAAGCTTTTGCGGTTCAGTCGGCGTTGGAGCTTTGTAAACGGCTGGGGGCGGGCGGCGGCGTCATCCCACGCGACGATTTCGCCATCAAGCACTGTCCCGTCGGGGAGTGATGTCGCGGCTTGCGTAATCTCGGGGAAAGTGGCGGTGACAACTTCGTCGCCGCGTGACCAGAGGGTGGTGCGTCCGGCCCGGCGGATGATCTGGGCGCGGATGCCGTCCCACTTCCATTCGACCAGCCAGTCCGCGATCGGCCCGATCGATTCCAGCGGCTCATGCAGCGGGTGCGCGAGCATGAACGGGTATGGCATGCCCGGATCGGTCGTGCCGCCCTCCGCGCCACCCAGCAGGCGGGCCATCGTTTGATCGTCGGGAGTCCAGTTGCCGGCCAGGCGGTGGGCGATCAGGGCGGGCTCCACGCCCGCGACTTGCGCGATCGCGCGGATGAGCAGTTGCCGTGAGACGCCGACGCGAAATTCCCCGGCCAGGAGTATGTGAAACAAGAA
>JAQGHP010000094.1 GCA_028288775.1 Phycisphaerales bacterium
GTCGCCGATAAGCTCAAGATCGATCTCAACGCCGCCAAGGCTGAAAACAGCGCGCTCAAGGGCGAAGCCGTGACCGCCCACGCCCAGTCGCAGGCGGCCCAGGTGGATCTGACCAATCAGATCAAGACGCGCGACGATGCCATCGCGGCCAGCCAGGGCGCCAACACTCAACTAGCCGCCGAGATCGCCACCGACAAAAGCACAATCGCCCAACTCACCGCCGCCGTGGGCACGAACTCCGATGCGGTGAAGGTCGCCCAAGCCGCCCTTGGCGATCAGAACAAGACTTTCGCCGCCCTCCGCGAAGCTGATGACAAGTTGCAGAAAGTCTCGGCCGAGCAGAACACCCGCATCAATGACCTCGTGAACAAGCTTGACGTGACCGAGCGTGAACGCCGTTATGCCACCGAGCAGGTTGCCCAGCTCCAGCAGCAGCTCACGCAAGTGAACAACGTGCTGCACCAATACCACATCGACCCCAGCGGCAAGCCCGGCCCGGTCGGCGGCGTCATCGAAACCACCCCGCTCGTTAACATCAACGGCGTGGTCCGCGATACCCGCAACATCGGAGGCGTCCCCTACGCGACCATCTCCCTCGGCAGCGCCGATGCGGTCACCAAGGGCATGCAGTTCAAGGTCGTCGATCCGCAGCGCAATGAATTTCTCGGCTATCTGACGGTTGACACCGTCGAGCCCCACGAAGCCACCGGCCGCCTCAACGGCCCGGGCATCGGCAACGTCCGTCCCCGCCTCACCGAAGTGCGGACGCAGCTCTAATAGTTGCTGGTTGGTGGTTGCTGGTGAGGAAGAAATTGGGGATTTCGGAGTAACGACAATGAGCCGCTTGTCTGGTGATCAGATCATCGTAAAGCCGACCAACAACATCTACACCGTTTTGGTCGTCGTGGGGATCATCGCCCAGATCATCGCCCTCGTCAGCCTCTGGTTGCAGCACACGGCCCTGTTCGGCAAGCCGCTGTTCCAGACGTGAGCTGGCGTCACGAGACTGTGGCCCAAATGTGAACGGTTCCGGATTTTCAACTCGGTGCCCGGTCGCAGCAATTGCATGTTCGCGCGCAGCCAAGGCCTGTACGGGCTGAGCCGTTGTTTAGCCGCCCCGCTTGCGGGGCGTTCTGCTTTCGCTTCCGCGAAACGCGCCCCGCAAGCGGGGCGGCTAGACGGATGAGGTCGAACGGGCTTTGGCGTCGCGGATCGCCCTTTGCCGGTCACGTCCCGTGCTCTTCGACCGCTTCCATTTCCATCACCCCGGGCCGCTGGTCGATCGCGACCTGGAGCTCGTGACTCCTTCCGCCCGATACGTTGACGAATTCATGGCCGCGTGCGGCCACCCGCTCACCGAGCAGCAGTCGCCCGGCGACGCCCACATTACCCGCCAGCAGATCCTTCAATTCCTCAAGGCCGCGCCGCAGGGGCGCGAGGCGCCCAATGCCATTCAGGGGCGCGTGCCGCAGTACCATTTCTGGATGCGCCAGCGCGACGGGTTCTGGGGAACGCCCGGGAGCCCGGACGTGCGGATGGTGGGGGGGATCGGGCTGCGCGTAGGATCGACGCCGCAGATCGAGATGTACTACGGGCACTTCGGCTACCACGTCTACCCCGCCGCCCGCGGGCGGCATTATGCCGAGCGCGCGTGTCGCCTCCTGCTCCCGCTCGCCCGCAGGCACGGGCTGCGGACGCTCTGGATCACGTGCAACCCCGACAATGCCGCCTCGCGCCGCACCTGCGAGCGGCTGGGGGCGCATTTCACCGGCATCGTCCACCTGCCCGAAGACGAGCCGCTCTACGCCCGCGGGGAACGCGAGAAGTGCCGCTACCGTTTGGACCTGGCCTAACCCGTCGCGGCACCGGGGCAAGTTGATTCCGACCGCTCCCCAATCTGAGATTTCAAATTTGAAATCTCAGATCTGCGATCCCCCTGTCCACGAAACTGCACGGTGACGGGCAAACGAAATGTGCTACGCGATTTTTTCCCGCCGCGGCGTCGCGACGCGGGGCCGGACGGCGAAGTCACGCAGAGCGTCCGGGTGGAACAGCAGGCGGTTGCGCCCCGTGCGCAGGAGGTTCTGCTGGCGCAGTTGCGTGAGGGCCAGGCTCACCGTCTCCCGCGCTGCCCCTACGGCCTGCGCGAGCTGGCGGTGGGTGATGCGCAGCATGATGACGCCGTTCTCCTGCGGGGTTGCCGCGGCGGTGGAGCTGAAGTGCAGCAGCGTCTTGATCAGCCGCGAACCGCAGTCATCGAACACCAATCGGCTGGCGTCCTCGCGTGCGGCCTGGATTTTGCCCGCGAGTTGCCGGATGAAAAGCGCCGCCGTCTTGGGCTGCTGGGCGAAAAGGCCCATGAGCCGCTCCACGGGCACTGCCCACACGGTGGTCGGGGAGATGGCGACCGCACGGGTCGAATAGGTTCCCGAAGCGCCCAGCGCCCCAACGCCGAACCATTCCGCGGGCCCAAGGATCTCGAGCAGCCGGGCCGTGTCGTCCGGGCCGGCCTGGTATTCGCGTATCTGTCCGCTCTGAATGAAGTACACGTGCTGGGCGGGGGTGCCCGGCTCGTACACGGCGGCACCCGCCGCGATCTCCGAACGCTGTGCGGCCAAGGCCGGCTCCAGCAACATATCCGACCACGACGATTCCCCGATCCGCATGTCAGAATTCATCTGGATCATGACCACTACTCCTATTGGGTTCTTGCGACTCCCCGGCCGCCTCCGGCGGCTCGCCGACGCCCTAGCCCCACGGCAGGCTTCGACACGTCTCGTGAAATGCATATGTGTATGGAGAAGTCACAGGCGGAATACTAGAGCAACCCCTGCCGGGCGGAATGCGGGTATTTAAGTAGATTGGGATCAGGAAATTCGGAATCCAGCTTACACAATCCCCTGCTACGACCTTGCCTGCGTGGCAAGAATGCGCGCGATCGCCTCACAAATCTCCGTGCGATGCACCCCATTGAGCGCCAGCGCGAGCTGCGTTTCCATCAGTCCGTACGGGATGCCCGTGTCATACCGGCGGCCCTGCGTGACCAGGCACCAATACTTCTCGGTCTGGCTGCGCAAGTGCTCCTGCGCCGCCGTCAGTTGAATTTCACCCTTCTCTCGTAGGTCATTGCGGATGAGGTATTCGAGCGAATCGAAGATCCTCGGCGAAAAGACGTGCATCCCAAAGTGCGAGAGGTAGTTGCCGGCGGGCAATCCGGGCGTCACCAACTTCTCCCGCGCCGTCTCGATCGACGGCTTCTCGACGATCAACCCCGCCTTGTAGATTCCCTTCGCCGCGTCCACGGGGGTGCCCTGGATCGTGCCGAAGAGGTGCAGGTCGCGCTCGATGGTCAGTTGCACTCCCGTAACCGCGTCGAGGATGTATTGCTCGTAGACGCGGAGGAGTTGGCGTGCGCAGCGGTCCTTGGTGTCGCTGATGTAGACGTGATCTCCGAGCAGCAGGAGGAAGGGCTCGTCGCCGACGAACTCCCTGGCCTGAAACACCGCGTGCCCGAACCCCTCGGGCGACTTCTGCTCGGCGAAAAAGAGCCGCTCGCCGAACGCCCCGAGTTTCTCCGACTCGAGGATCGCCCAATCCTTCCCGCGGAACGCCTTGGCCGCTTCGCCATCGAGCCGCCGAAAGTAGTCGCGGTAGATTTGCTCATCGCCCGGCGTGGTGACGATGCAGATCTGCTCGATGCCCGAGTCGATGGCCTCTTCCCCGATGATCTGAATGACCGGCTTGGTGAGCCCGTCACGATCGACAAGCGGGAACATCTCCTTCTGCACGGCCGTGGAAGCCGGGTACTGCCGCGTCCCGCGCCCCGCCGCGGTAATGACCGCCTTGCGAACCTTCGCCATAACCGCCTTTCCTGGACAGGAACAACTTCGGAATCACCGTCCGAATCTTAGCCTCGCCCTTACGGGCCGCCATTGTCGGTCCGGGGCAGACATCATGCGTGCCTCGTCAGAGGACCATTAAGGCGGGTAAGAGTCCTGCGGCTTCTTTAGGACAACGCAGCCGGCGATCATGTCATGAAGAGTTTGTTTTTTCGCAGTGAATCCCGCCATCAAGTACCCAAAACAGAGAGTCAATTGAGACACATACTTCCCGATATGCCGTCCCGAAGCACGGCCGAAGGTGACTTGACGGCCTTCAAGATCGCAGACGATCAACCCCATTGCGCGCTTTCCGATGGTGGCTTGCGCGGGCCTGCACTCTTGTATCGCGAAATAGAGCCACGCCCCGATCATGATCACGACGCTTACGAATTGGCCCATCGGTTCATCATCGGTCTTGACGTCCCCGAGGTAATAGAGCACGAGTATGACCGGAAGGATAAGGACAAAGTAAATGAGCGCGTCGAGCACCATCGCCGCGAAGCGCAGCCGCAGTCCCGCGTACGCCGGCGGCACCCTCACATAGGGCAGCCCCTTGGGCATGAATGCGTTCGAATAGATACCGGCGGGGGAAACGGGCTTGGAGCGCTGATCCGTGGGGCGGGTTCTTGCCTCCTCCAAAGCACCGGTGAGATCGGGTATCCCAGTCACGCATGCCCATTCGGCCATGCCCTCGCACCAGACCGAGTCTCCGTCGGCAATCCGCCCAGACACCACCATCTGCCGCAACTGCGCGAGATCAAGCGGTTGCCCCTCCGCCTCCAGCAGCCGCAACTTCGCCCGGTCCACTAACGGATTCGCGCACTCGCCTCGCACGTAATACCAACTGTTTCCCATGTAATCGACCTGTTCCCGCGCGGCACGTGTGAAGCATTCCCATTGCCGACACCCTCTCGCGCAAGGCCACAAAGCGGCCGTTGGCGATTGTAGCAGAAAAGCATCATGTCGCTTGGATCGCAGAACCCATAACAGCGCGCGCAAGTGGAAAGGGGCGATGCCGCCCTTCCAGCCCGGCGGAAATCCCGACAACGGAGGTTGCCACCGGCAACCAGCGGGAAGCGAAACGGGGACGCAGTTCGTTTCTTGCGAAACTAGCTGCGCCCCCGTTTCGCTTCCGTCCTCGTTTCGCTTCCACGAGACTCCGGGCTCTAATCAATCGGGTCGCGAGGGCGGAAGGAATTAGAATCGTTCGATTTCCTTTTCCGAGCGGGCGGCATCAGGCGTCATGGTGCCGCCGGCGGGTTCGATCCGTCGCGATAGTCGGCGAATCTTGTGCCTCAAGTCAAGGTCGGCGGGAGAGCCGTGGCGCTGGATGCGGAAGCTGCCGGGCCAGGCGTCCCAATGGCCACTGGTGACGCCGTTGCGCGTGGTGGGGGCGTAGGAGTCCTGGCCGGGGAGGGTGATGATTTCGACAAGGCCTTTCTCGCCATCGCGGAGCACGCCGGCATGCACCGCCGCGGCGGCAATCGAGGAGTCGTCCGTGTAGACGTCCGATCCCCACACGGCGCCCTGGGCAGTTCCAACTACGGACATGACGATCGTGCGGCTCGGCTGGTTTCGGAATGTGGAAAGGTTCAGATCAATTTGCCCGGGGGTGCCAAGGTAACCGTCGGACCGCGGGCCGGGCGGGAGGGCGGTCACTGGGCCGCGCTCTATGCGGTAGCTCCCGGGAAACGGCCCGTACGGCTGGGTGGTAATCCCGTTCTGCGTCGAGCCTTCGTAGCTCTCCTGCCCGGGGAGAATAGTGACGCGGACGACGCCTTGTTCGCCGACCTTGAGCTGGCTCGCGTGAACCGCCGCGGCAGCTAGGGGGGAATCATCCGTGTAGACCCCGCTCCCCCAAACAGTGCCCGCATCCGAGCCCGTGGTATGGAAGAAAAGGGTCTGGCCGACACGGTCGCGGTAATCGGATAGGCGGCCCGGGTCAGCCAGCGGGGGCTCGCTCGGATACGCCGGCAAGATGCGGGGCCTTCGCAGCGCTTGGACGCGGTAGCTGCCGGGCCAGGCGCCGTAGGGCGCGCTGCTGACGCCGTTGCGTTCGGAACCCTCGTACTGGTCGCGTCCGGGGAGGACGGCGACGCGCACGATGCCGCGTTGTCCCGGCTGGAGCACACCCGCATGCACGGCCGCGGCGGCGAGGGAAGAGTCGTCGGTATAAATACCATCGCCCCATACGGCGCCTTGCGTCGATCCGGTGGCCTCGAAGTTAAACGTTTGACCGACGCGGTCGCGGTAGGAGGTCAGGTTGCCGGGATCGGGCACGACGGGCGACATGCCCGGCCCGCGCGGCAGGTAGGGTCCGCTGCCGGGCGGGGAACCTGGCCCACCGGGCATGGCCCAAGGCCCGCCGGGGAAAAACCCTGGCCCGCCTTCCGCAGGCGCTTCGAGCTGGCGGACGCGGTCGCGCACGGCGACCGCTTCATCGAGCTGCCCCGCCTTGGTCAATCGGTCCTGGAGTTCCTTCAAGCCTCGGATCAAGACCGCCCGATGCTCGCTGAGTTTCCCCTGCATCTCCTCACGGGCTTGGGCATCCTGGGCGGCGGCGCGATCGAGCAGGGCCTGCGCCTCGGGTGGAAGGGCCGCAAAGCCTGAGGGTGTTGCCCGCCCGCGGAAGTATCCGCCCGACGAAGCCCCGGCCGGCTCGTCGGCGTTCCTCCTATCGACCTCGGCAGTGGTCTTCTGTGCCCAGAGGGAGGGCACGACGACCGAAAGCAGAACGATCGCCAACAGGACGCATCGCGTAACGCGCACGGGAATATGCTCGAGGGAAATCATGGACGGTCTCCTGGCCAAACAACGATCGGCAGTCACTCCACATTCACTTTGACTCGCGAGGGGACACGATGTTCCAAATTTATGACCACCGAATTCGTCGAAAAGGCTTCACCGCCGACCGGACCGAAGCGGCTCAAAGCGCGCGGCCGGCGCATCGCCAAACATTCGCTTCATTGATAATTTGCGGACCCTTGCTGGAAGCGAAATGGGGACGCAGCTAGTTTTAAAAAAAACTAGCTGCGTCCCCATTTCGCTTCCCGAACGGTTGGAGGAAGGGTGGAGGGAATGGGCTCGATAAGAATTCAATGGAGCGTGCGGGGAGGTTTGGAAAGCAGGGCGCAAAAAAGCGTCGGCGGGGTGAAGAAGGAGGGGGGGAACCTTCTTCGGGGAATGCCCGCCGACAAGAAAGAGTTTAACCGATCTTGTGGGGTTTTGCAAGCGATTGATCGCGTTCGCGACAGTTACATCGTGGCCGATGCGAGATCGATGAATATTGCGCCGCTCCGTTTTGGGATTGGTGCGCAATGGGGCGTATCCAACGCGTTCGTGACCGCATGGTGATTTTGCTAACCACGGGTCACGGTTTCTGCGGTGTCGTTCGCTGAATTGTTATCCGCCGGGGTTGTCGCGGAGGTCGTTGCGGCGATGAGATTGTACGTTCCACCCGGCAGGCCCTGGGGGGCGACGAAGTGGATGTGCAGGGTCATCGAGCGGCCGGCACGCAGGTGGATGGTTCGCAGCGGGATGCTGGTCAGGAATTGGGCGGACGCATCGAGCGTGGTGCTGGTCGAGGCGTACAGGCTGATCGTCACCGTTCCGATCGCGGTCACGTTGCCGAGGTTTTGGATCGTCACCGTGGCATCCGCGCCCTTGCCGGGCGTGACGAGCACGCCTTGGCTCCCGGCGAAGGTGGTGGAGAGATCGACGGTCGGGGCGGCAATCGCCACCGTCGCGGAAGTGGCTGCCTGCGCGGGCGTGGTGCTGGTAGCGGTGGCATCCACGGACGCCACGAAGTAATAGCCGCCGTCGGCGACTCCTGTCGGGTAGCTGAACTTCAGTTTCACGACCTTGGAAGCGCCGGCGCGGAGGGTCACGTTTGAAAGCGTAAGCGTCGTGACGGCGGTGTCATCGGACGACACGGCCGTGTCGGTCGAGACGTAAAGCGTGACAGTGATCGGTCCGGTGAATTTCGTCGCGGCGGTGTTGGTCAGGCGCAGTTTGAGCGAGCCGGATTGTCCGCCGATGACGCTGACCGGGGCGGAAGTCGTAAAGGTTCCGGTGACGGTTGACGCCGGCAGCGCCTGCGGCGTGGCGGACCCGCCGGTGGAGGTAGTGCCGGTGTTGGTGGTCGAACCCGACGAGTTGGTCGAGCTCGTTGCAGTCAGTGCGCTTACAATGGATGCGGCCTTGGGGCTTCCCAGTCCGGTGACCGTGTCGTACCCCGCGGTCGCCTGCGAGCCCGAGCGCCCGCGCCCGCCCCAGCGCCATTGCCAGGGGTTGGAGGAGCTCTGGTCGATCACGTCATTGAAGGATGATGTGTAGGTGGAATAACTGGCCGTGCCCGGCGCGCTATAGAGGTTGTAGAGCATCGGCAGTGTCTGCGACGCGCCGTCCAGCGTGCCGTTGCCGGCGATCACTCGACCCTGATCGGCGAGCGCGATCAGCGCAGCCCACTGCGGCGCGCCGGCGCTGGTTCCGCCCACTTCCTGCCACCCGCTAAAGCCCTGATCGGGAAGGGAATCGTAGACGGCAACGCCCGTATTCGGGTCGGCGACGTAGGAGACATCGGGCGTGCTGCGTGCTCCCGAGCTTTGCACGCCGGTTTGATATGCGGGTTCGGTCTCGACCTGGCTGTATCCGCCGCTGGTTCCGCTCCAGGAGGATTCGCTACTGTACGTGCCGGTCGTGCCCTGGGTGTTGAGGGTGGTGCCGCCGACGGAGAGCACGTTGGGCGAGCTCGCCGGCCACTGCACGCCGGAGCTTGCGCCGCTGTCGCCCGCGGAGGCGACGAAGGTGACGCCCTGATGGCCGGCGGGGGTGGTGAAGTAGGAGTCGTAGGAGGTCTGGCCGACGAATTCGCCGCCGCCCCAACTGAAAAATTCGCTCCCGCCCCAGCTCATGGAGACGACGGAAACTCCCGCCGCACTTCCGGCATATTTCACTGCGGACATCAGGTCCGAGATGCTGGAGGAAGCGGCCTCGACCAGCAGGATGTTCGCCTTGGGGGCCATTGCGTGGGCCCATTCCACGTCGAGGGCGATCTCGCCCGCCCAGCCGGAATCGGTTGTTGGAAGCTTGCTGCCACCGGTCTGGTTCACCACTTTGAAACTGGACGGGGCGCTCAGGCCGAATTGGGTGTCGAAAACGCCCAGGTCGCTGGTGATATTCGGATCATTAAAGGCATCAACGATTGCGATGGTCTGACCGGACCCATCCGCCGCGGCACCGTTGGGGAAGGTGATGTTGCTGAAATCGTAGGCGGTGCGGATCTGATCGGGCGTGTATCCCTGAATGCTGGTACTCGAAGTCGCGGCGGCGTGTACGAACACGGTATTCGTATGCATCGTGACGTCACCGGACACAGCTGAGGAGAGGAGCTGTCGCGATTCGAGGACTTCGATTGCCGCAAGGCGGGTGACGGATTTATAGGGCGCGGGCTTCTTCCTCGGGAATTTAAACATCTTACGTCTCCAGGTCGATTCGGCGGCGAAAAACCGCGAGACGGCATGCTCAAGCACCCCCGCCGTCGTAGGTACAGTGCGCCAAGAGGGGTGAAAACTTCCACGGCGAAAACGCCGAATCGACGCGCCTTCGTGAATTCGGGCGCGACCCTCCTTATTGGCACATATCCCG
>JAQGHP010000103.1 GCA_028288775.1 Phycisphaerales bacterium
AGATCGTCGATCTCGCCGACAGCGTCACCAAGGCCGCGTTCAAGGGCGGCGACATTTCCGTCTCCATCCCACAGCGCACGCGGTCCAACACCCTCTGGAACAAGAAGCAGCGCATCCTCCAGATGGGCGACGCCGTGGCCACGCGCGAGCTGTTCAACCTCAATCAGGCCAAGCAGTTCATGCAGACGATGCTCCACGGCAACAGCATCAAGGAGCTGATCGACGCGGAAAAATCGCTGAGCCTGCGAGGCATGTACTATAAGGGCCTGCACACGGTCGCCGGCACCAAGGAGAAGACCTTCGCCGGCCAGGACGAGTCGGACGGGATACTCGAAGACCTCGAAGTTTCGCTCTCCTCGCTGCGCGAAGAGCTGCACATCTTCGCCGAGAACCGCGGCGCGATGGTCGGAAACATCACGGTCATCGACAAGGGCGACGAGATCGATTGCCGCCGGATGGGCAGCGGCGGATACGCCATCCCCAGCATCACCGAGGGGGACGTCATCCAGTTCAAGAAGATTGACGCCGACTTCGTCCTGCACGTCGAAAAGGGCACGGTCTGGAACCGCTTCAACGAAGACCGCTTTTGGGAAAAGCACAACTGCATTCTAACGCACGGCGGCGGCCAGCCGCCTCGCGGCGTGCGACGGTTGCTCCAGCGCTTCAGCCGCGAGACCAAGCTCGATGTCATCTGCCTGCTCGACTGCGACCCGTGGGGGCACTACATCTATTCGGTCATCAAGCAGGGGTCGATCAGCCTGGCGTTCGAGTCCGAGCGACTGGCCATTCCGGATGCCAAATTCCTGGGCATCCGCGCCAAGGACTATGAAGAATGCGAGCTGAGCGACGACGTGCAGATCGAGCTGAACGACAACGATAAAAAGCGGGCCGGCGAGATTGCCGCCTATCCGTGGTTCAAGGACCACAAGGGCTGGCAGAAGGAAATCGCCAGGATGGTTTCCAACGGCTTTAAAATGGAAGTGGAGTCGCTGATCACCAAGGACATCAGCTACGTGACGGAAGAGTACGTGCCGCAGCGGTTGAAGAAGAAGGATTGGTTGGATTGATTTCAAGGCAAGCTCATTTGAACACGGCAATTTGTATAATGCTCCCATGACGTTGGCCGATCCTATTCCCCTGACAGAGCAACAGCACCTCGTGCTTAACGGTGTCTCGTGGGGTTTTTACGAACGCACGTTGGACGAGATCGGCAATCGCCCGATGCGAGTCACTTTCTACCGCGGGGAAATCGAAATCATGCCACCCCTCTCTGAGCACGAATTCGCCAAGGGTGCTATAGGAGGGTTGATCGAGGTGATGGCGATTGAGTTGAACATCCCGATGCGGCGGTTCGGTTCAACTACCTTCCGTCGTGAGGACAAGCAGGTGGGTCTGGAACCCGACGAGTGTTATTACCTGGAAAACGAGGCGAAATTCCGTGGAATGAAGCGATTTGATCCCACGCGGGATCCGCCGCCGGACCTTGCCATCGAAATCGACATCACTCGGCGATCAATTTCGCGTGAGCCGATCTACGCAGATTTGGGAGTGCCTGAGGTCTGGCGGTACGACGGGCGATGCCTTGATCTGTGTGTACTCGAGAAGTCGGGCCGATACCGGTCTGCGATCGCCAGCGCCGCCTTCCCCTTCGTGCCGATGGATCGCTTTCAGGCGTTCGTGCATCGCATGGAAGCGGAGGGGCAGACCGGCGTGCTCCGCGAGTTTCGAGATTGGGTGAAGACGCTGCCGTCGCGGTAACCCGTTCGGGGGCACATCGTGTAAGATGCAGCCGTGAATTCTTCCATGCACAATCCGGTGAATCGGTTCTTGCGCAATGCAAGGGTTTGGTCTTTTGCTTCTGGGATGGGGGCATTTTTATTCCTTGCTCAGGCCCATGCCGGCGATTGGCCGCAGTTTCTCGGGCCGACGCGCGACGGCGTAGCTGCCAGGGAAGACCTCGCGGCAAAATGGCCGGCGGGTGGGCCGCCTGTGGTTTGGAAAATGGAAGTCGGGCACGGATTTGCCGGGCCGGTGGCGGCGGGGGGGAAGCTGATTTTGTTTCACCGCATGGGTGACGTCGAGCGCGTGGAATGCATGGACGCGCTGACCGGCAAGCCGGTGTGGGCGGCGGAGTATCCGACGAATTACCAGGACGATTTTGGGTTCGACGATGGGCCGCGGGCGATGCCGACGATCGCGGGTGATCGCGTCTACACGTTTGGCGCGGAGGGAGCGCTGCATTGCTGGGATTTCAAGACCGGTAAGCAAGTATGGGCCGTGGATACGAAGAAGCAATTCGCGGCGGGCAAAGGGTATTTTGGAATGGCCTGCTCGCCGCTGGTGGAGGGGAACGCGGTCGTACTCAATCTGGGCGGCGGGGACGGGGCGGGCGTCGTCGCGTTCGACAAAGAGAGCGGGAAGGTGCTCTGGAAAGCGACCGATGACGAAGCGAGTTACTCGTCACCGATCGCGGCCACGATACACGGCACGCGATATGTGTTCGTCTTCACGCGTGCCGGGCTCGTGGGGATCGATCCGCCGACGGGGAAGGTGCTGTTTCGATTCCCATGGCGTGCGCGGATGGACGCAAGCGTGAACGCGGCTACGCCGCTGGTGGTCGACGACATGGTCTTCATCTCCGCCAGTTACAACACCGGGGCGGCGTTGCTGCGAATCGGCGAGAAAGGGCCGGAGAAGATCTGGTCGGGCGACGACGCGATGTCGAACCACTATGCGACGTGCGTAGTCGCGGACGGATTCCTATACGGCTTCGACGGCCGGCAGGAGCACGGGCCGAACTTGCGGTGTGTCGAGCTGAAGACGGGCAAGGTGCGGTGGAGCGAAGAGCATTTCGGGGCTGGCAACGTGCTGCTGGCGGGAAAGCAATTGCTGGTGCTCACCGAGAAGGGGGAGCTGATCAGCGCGCCCGCTTCGCCCGAAGGTTTCAAGCCGACCGGGCGGGCGCAGATTCTGGGATTCGGGACGCGCGCGTACCCGGCGCTGGCGGACGGATTGCTTTACGCGCGGGGCAAGGACAAGCTGGTGTGCATGGACCTACGAGGCGGTGGCGGGAAGGCGAAGTAGTCCTCCGAGTGCGGACAATGCCCGCTCGGGCTACTGCGTTTCGCGCTGCTAAAGCCCGCTCGACCTCTTCCGTTTATAGCCGCCCCGCTTGCGAGGCGCGTTTCGCTCCAGCGAAAGGCAAACGCCCCGCAAGCGGGGCGGCTAAACAAATGCTCAGCCCGCACGGGCTTTGGACGCGCGAAACGCAGTAAACAATTGTCCGGTCGGACCGGGGCTTGTCCGCGGGAGGAGGAACGGCAACGCCCGGCCCGGGAATTGGTAACGATTAGCGGAGCAAATCACGCATGAAATCGAACACACTTCGGCGGATCGGTAAGTCCCTCTTTATTTTTGGCGCCTCACTCGTCCTGGCCGGGACGGTTCCCGCGCGCGGGGCGGAAGGGGATTGGCCGCAGTGGCGCGGGCCCAAGCGCGACGACATCTCTACGGAGACCGGGCTTTTGAAAGACTGGCCGAGCGAAGGGCCGCCGCTGGCGTGGAAGGGCACGGGGGTGGGCGAAGGGTTTTCGAGCGTGTCGATCGCCGGCGGGAAGATCTTCACGATGGGGGACCTGAAAGACGGGTCCTCTGTCATCGCGCTCGACATGGCGGGCAAGAAGTTGTGGTCCACGAAAGTGGGTCAGCCGGGCGGCGGCGGGGGGTATCCCGGAACGCGCTGCACGCCGACCGTTGACGCGGACCGCGTCTACGCGATCGGGCAATACGGGGACCTCGTCTGTTTGCAAACAGAGGACGGCAAGGAAGTCTGGCGCACGAACCTCGAGAGCGATCTGGGCGGGGAGATGATGTCGGGGTGGGGCTATTCCGAGTCGCCGCTTGTGGATGGGGACATGCTCCTCTGCTGTCCCGGGGGCAAACGGGGAACGGTCGCCGCCCTTGATAAGAAAACGGGGAAGGTGCTTTGGCGCAGCACGAAACTGCAAGATAGGGCCGCGTACTCATCGCTGGTGCCCGCTGACATCGGCGGCGTCCATCAATTCATCGTCTTCACTGATGCGAGCGTGTCGGGGGTCGGCGCGGACGGCGCGGTGCTCTGGACGGCCGCGAGAAAGGGGAAAACTGCCGTCATCCCCACTCCCGTCGTGAAGGACGATCTCGTCTTCGTCACGAGCGAATACGGCGTCGGCTGCAACTGCTTCAAAATCACCAAGGACGGAGATGCCTTCAAAGCCGAGCAAGTCTACGCCAAGAAGGACATGGAGGTGAAGCACGGCGGGATCATCCTGCTGGACGGCTATGTCTATGGCTCCAGCGGCGGCGCGGGCATTCTCTCCTGCGTGGAACTGGCCTCCGGAAATTTGAAATGGAAGGACCGCAGCGTCGGCAAAGGCGCGCTGGCCTACGCCGATGGCAGGCTCTATCTCCGCGCGGAAGGCTCGGGCGAAGTCGCCCTGGTCGAAGCCACGCCGGATGGGTACAAGGAGCACGGCCGCCTCAAGCAACCCGACCGCAGCCGCAAGGAGGCGTGGGCCCATCCCGTGATTGCCGGGGGAAAGCTATATCTCCGCGACCAGGACAACCTGTTCTGCTACGACATCAAGGCGAAGTAGTGCTCGAACCTGTGGCGGCGGGGGCGGTCGCCGGCGCGGTGGCCGGGGGCTTGGGCGTGTGCTCAGTCAGGTAGTCTACGACGGGCTTGTGCCGGGCCTTGGTGGCAAGCGAAAGGGCGGTTTCGCCCCTTCCATTGGCGGCGTCCAATCGCGCGCCGTTCTCCACGAGCGCCTGAACGACCTTCAAGTACCCGTCTTCCGCGGCCCGCATCAGCGGGGTATCGCCTTCCCTGTCGGCCGGGTCTACCGCCACGTGCGCCTCGAGCAGCACGTTCAGCACGTCAAGCCACCCGTAATTCGCGGCCAACATGAGCGGCGTCGCCCCGTCGCGATTGCGAACTTCGCGGATCGCGCCGTGGTCCAGCAGCACTCGCGCCACCGGCGCGGCGCCGTACCGCGCGGAATAGTGCAGCGGCGTGTCGCGATCCTCGTCCGTGGCTTCGAGCTTGGCGCCATGGTCAACGAGAAAAGCCGCCCCCTGCACGTTGTCGGCCTTGGCCGCTTCCATGAGCGGCGTCCGGTGAGACTCATTCACCCCATTCACATCCGCGCCGCCGTCGTAGGCGCGCTGCAAGTCGCCCAGGCTCCCCGCGCGGGCGGCGACGTGAAGCGGGTTATCGTGTGGGCCACAGCCAATCCCGCATAGCAGCGTTCCAAGCAAAATTGTTGCAAATGCGCCCGTTCGTCGCGCGCGGTGCAGACGGATGCGATTCATATGTTATCACTCCGGGTTTGTACCTTTGTCGGCTGTATCGTAGTGGATCGTCCGCCGAGCGTCATCGCGCCGCGAGGGTTCAACGACATTCTTCGGTTTGGGGGATGAAGACGTGTGACGACGCCGTAGGGTGGGTGTACTCGCCCACCATTTCGCACCAGCACCCAAACGGTGGGCGAGTACACCCACCCTACGCTAATGCCAGCAGTACTCCCGGTCTTCTCCGTCACGGTCACCTTAGCGCACTCCCCCATCCCCACATTTCTTTGCGGCAGGCTTCGCGACTTCGCGGTCACATTTCGTTGGGACGGGAGCCGTGTCGAAAAGTGGGAAACGAGAAGATGGCCGTCGGGTAATCAGCCGGCAATGCTTCGCCAACATACGACCAGGCCCAGGCAAAACAAGACCGCCGACGCCCCCAGCGAGATCGGCTGCACCGCGCGGCTGAGCTGCCCGGCGGAGCGGATCTTGCCCTCGTCCGCGCTGTGGCTGACGCCCACCCGCACCTCGTCGGGCCAGGGGATGCCATCGT
>JAQGHP010000113.1 GCA_028288775.1 Phycisphaerales bacterium
TGGGGCATCTTTTACGGATATTCCGAGGGTAAAGCAAGCATCGGGGAAGAAAATGCCAGCTTTTCCAGCATTTTCCCGGATGGCGGCGCTAAGGGAGCTCTTCAAACAAGGTCTTGATAGCGACAGAAAACCCCGGCAACACCGGGTCGCCGGTGAGAATTTGCGACTCGTCCAGTACGGTGGGTTCCTGCGGATTCGTATAGACCGCAACGGTCCGGGCCTTGGCATCGACGATCCAAAGAAGCCGCGCCCCGGCGTCGAAATACTCGCCGCGTTTGCGGGTCATTTCCCGGATCGTGTTGCCTTCGCTGAGAACCTCAACCACCAAATCCGGCGCGAGGGATGGGATTGCCTCGTTCGTCAGGCGGCCGCCGGGGAAGCGATCACGCGAAACGAACGCGACATCAGGAATACGCACCAAACCCGGGAATAATCGCATCATTCCGTCGGAGCCGGTGACGAATCCGAGCTTTCGCGGCAAGACGTATTGGTTTAGCAAGGTCGCTATCAACACCGCCACGAACGATTCGTTATACCCCATCGCCTTCTCCACGAGGACGCCGTCCACAAGCTCGTAAAGCCGCTTCTCACGCGCCTCGATGTCGATGACGTCCTGCTCGGTCGCCGTCCCCAGCGCGGGGCGATACCGGACGCGATCCGGGGAAATTCCGCCCAGACTGTCGAGCAGGTCGCCGACGGTGGTGATCTCGGGTGGTGATGAAGTGAGTAAAGACACAGGGCCTCCGGTCGAACGGATTGTGATTGTATCACCTTCGCGGCGGGGTAACATCCTGAGAGCCATGTCCCGGACGGCCTCCCGTTTTCGCGACCGCCCGGCATATTCCGGCCCACATTCCCATGACGCGCCGCCTCTTCACGCTCGCTTTGGTCTTCTCGCTCCTGCTGTGCATCGCCGCCGCGGGGCTTTGGGCACGCAGCTATTTTGTGCGGGATTCCTTGAGGTTCCGGGGGACCGGCCGCGACCGCAATCTGCTTTCCTCCGCCCACGGCGAAATGCTGGCAATGACCTTCTTCGATGACCCATTTTTCGAAGACACCTATGCGGGCGGCGTTCGTTGGGAGAAAGACAACGTCGACGACATCTTCGGAGATTGGCTCCTCCCAACGGCCGTGCCGCGCCATGCCGGGTTCGTATACGCCCACTTCCAGACCATTTACTTGGCGGGGAACGGGAAGCCCGTAAACTGCCGGGCCGTTGCAATGCCGTATTGGTTTCCTGCGACGCTGTTTGCCATCGCACCTCTGATCGAATTGAGAAAGCGAATCCGCTCCCGCCGAACAAACCAAATCGGCCTCTGCCCCAAGTGCGGCTACGACCTGCGCGCCACGCCCGACCGCTGCCCGGAATGCGGCACCGCCCTCATACCACGGGTTGCCAAGCCGTGTTAACAACGCGGAAGTGCGAGGAACACCCTGAAATTCCCAGCGGCGATGCTATAATCTCACACCGGCCGCGAACGGCCTTCTCACCGCGCCCCGGGGCTCTGCCGTCCATCACGCGAGCCCCGGTCCCGAACGCCCCTGTGAGGTACGCACCACAATGCCCCGAATCATTGGCGATGACCTTCTAGCCCGAGACGACGCCGGCCGATTGCGCACGCGCATCGCCACCGTCTTTCCCCGCGGCGACGCCATCGTCACCCTCCCCGGCATTCACGCCACCCAGCGCGTCGCCTACGTCGAAGCCGTCAACCAGCAGCGCTGCGGCCAATCGCTCAGCCCACTGTCCGACGACGAGTTCGAAGACGCCTGCCTCTGTGCCGTGGACCTCGTGCTCGAGGACGACACCGTCCTCATCCGACCCGACCCCGCCGACATGCCCCTGGCCTTCGAAGCCGATGAACTCCTCCAGCAGATCGTCCCCAAGCGGCAGATCAAGTTCCTCCACGTGCTCGACCCGCGCGTCCGCGACGCCATCAAACGCCGTGGGGAATGTTGGCGCATCAACGCGCTCCCACGCTCCCCCGAACAGATGCGCGAGATGATCGCCGCGTCCCGCATCGCCATCGGCGGCCGCGACATCTACTACTACAACAACACCAGCGGCACCCGCCTGCTCACCTGCCAGGAATTCTGCGGCCTCTCGAATCTCCCGCTCCCCGAGCTGCGCAAGCACCTGGAAGAAATCCGCGATTACGCCTCCCGCACTAACCGCCTGGGCCGGCCGGAAGTGACCTTCTTCATGGCCCCGCAGGAGCCGCTCCGCGAAGCGCTGCACGCGATCGACTTCACCACCCTCGACCAGCAGCAACTGCACGCCGCCCACGAAGGGCTGTGCCGTGCGTTCCACGACGCCGTCCGCCCCGAGTTCCGCCGGGATGATCCGACGTGCCCGCCCTGGCGCAGCGGCATGTACGCCGCCCTCATCGGACAGACCGACAAGTCCATCTCCGAAGAAAGCCTGCTGGGCCTCAGCGCCGAGTTCTTCATGCAGGTCGAATGGCTCCCCGGCGCGCGGATCGAAGATGGCGAACTGCTCTTCGATTCCGTGTTCGACGAAGACCCGAGCTTTTGCAGCAACGGCAACGGCGCGCTCTGCGACGAAAAGGCCCGCGGGTTCATCATCAACTTCATCCGCGACTACGGCGACCTCGAACACGTCAACATCGGCCGCGTCGCCGGCTCGCTTTCCGCCCGCGGCGAATGGCCGGGCCGGCGGGGCGTCTACCTCGCCGAGATCAAGCAACGCGGCAACATCCACCCCATCCTCCGCATCATCCGCATGCAAAAGTGGGGCGTCCGCGAACACCTCGACGAAGGCAAGGAGCTGCTAGGGTCCATCCTCCAATCCGAGCAGTACACCGAATACATCCTGGATCGCCGCCTCGGCTGCCGGCAACTGGGAATGAACCTCCCCCCGCGCGTCGCCGCCCGGAAGGTCGGCGAGCCCTACGCCGGCAACAGCGTCCCGCACCGCGGGATGACGATCTGGTCCGCCTACTTCGAGCGCGATTACGTCGCGGGCCTGGCCACCGACAAGGTGGCCGCGGGCCGCTTCGCGGACGCGCGTTTCTCCGAGGCGTTCGCCCGCATGCTCGGCCGCGCCGCCGCCCCCAATCTCATCGTCGGCCGGTGCGACCTGCAGGGCAACGTGGTCTTCGACGATGGAGATGAATTGGTGATCGAAGACGCCGCGGGCATGCCGGTGGACATTATCGTCGCCGACCCCACCGGCACGTTCACCGACTACCGCCGTGATTTGCGTGACCTCGCCCCCGCCTACGCCGGCGCCGTCAACCGCCGGGCCGCCAACCTGGCCGACCCCCGCGCCTTCGGCGCGACCTTCGGCGCCGCGTTCGTCGAGCGTTTCGAGCAGATCCAGCGCGACTACCGCAAGCGCCGCCGGGCTTTCGACACGCTCTTCAAACACCTCCAACGCGACGAAGGCGGCAGCTTCGCCTTCCGCTGGGAGCGCGTCCTCCACCGCCTCCGCTCCGCCGACGCCCACCAACTCTGGGACCGCATCCGCCAACACCTGCAATCCCCTTGAAGCCCGTAATCCGCCGCCGCCACAACTTCGCGTCGGCGGAAGAATCCCCAGCAAACAACAGGTCCCGGCTCGGGCTCAAAATGGACTGACCGATCCCATGACCGATCCCCCTGATCAGCATGACCAATCCCCTCGGCGCACCCGCGATTCAGCTTCAATAACGCGGGTCGTGACCGATTTTGACCGATTTTGACGGCTTTGCACAATAGAACGGTTTTCGGGCTTTCTATTGTGCAGACTGATCTTCTATTGTGCAG
>JAQGHP010000114.1 GCA_028288775.1 Phycisphaerales bacterium
TGCAGAAGGGCGTTCCTGCCTCGTCCTGTCGGCGGTATCGCCGCCCTACCGCTCCTTTTTCGTCGTAGACGACCGGGAAATGTTTCTTCAGATCGTTATAGAGCGCCATCGATTTTTCCGGCATCCCCTCTTTCTTCACCAGCGGGAAAATCGCCGCCTTCACGGGGGCAAGCCGCGGGTGCAGCCGCAGGACGGTGCGCATCTCGCCCTCGACTTCCTCCTCGGCGAACGCCTCGCAGAGAAACGCCAGCGTGGCCCGCGTGGCCCCCGCCGACGGCTCGATCACGTGCGGCACAAACCGCTCCTTGGTTTCATCGTCAAAATAGCTCAAATCCTTCCCGCTGAACTGCATGTGCTGCTTGAGATCATAGTCTCCCCGGTGGGCGATGCCTTCGAGCTCGCCCCATCCCCAGGGGAAGTTGTATTCGACGTCGCTGGTTCCGATCGAGTAGAAAGCCAGCTCTTCTTTCCCATGCTCCCGCAGCCGCAGGTTGGTGCTTTTCAGGCCCAGCCCCTGGTACAAGGCGAAGCGCTCGTCCCGCCATTTGGCGTACCAATCGGCGCTGGTTTCGGGCTTGCAGAAGAATTCGATTTCCATCTGCTCGACTTCGCGCGAGCGGAAGATGAACTGCTTGGGCGTGATCTCGTTGCGGAAGCTCTTGCCCACCTGGGCGATGCCGAACGGCACCTTGATCCGCGTCGAATCGACCACGTTCTTGAAGTTCACGAAAATGCCCTGCGCGGTTTCCGGGCGCAGGTAGACCATCGTCGCGCTCTCCTCGACGGGGCCGACGAAGGTCTTGAACATCAGGTTGAATTTCCGCGCTTCGGTGAGCTGGCACTCGCTGAATTCGCCGGGGTGCTTGCTCGGTTTTTTCGGGCACTGGCTCTCGGCGATCTGGTCCTGCCGGAAGCGGGCCTTGCAGGTTTTGCAGTCCACCAGCGGGTCGGTGAAGTTGCTCTCGTGCCCGGAGGCCTGCCAGACGGTGCGGTGCATGAGAATGGCCGCGTCGAGCCCGACGATGTCCTCGCGCGTAGTGACGTTATCGAACCACCACGCGTTCTTGACGTTGCGCAGCAATTCCACGCCCAGCGGCCCGTAATCCCACGTGCCCTGCAGCCCGCCGTAAATTTCCGAACCGGGAAAGATGAACCCCCTGCGCTTACAGAGGGAAACGAGTTTTTCCATTACGGTGGCTTCGGCCATGGGTTTGGCTCCTTACACGAGAGTTACTTACTTACCGCTGGGTCGCCGAGGGTGCTGGAGGACTGAGCGGTGAAACGTGAAACATGGTCCTGAAACGTGAAACGTGAAACGTGAGAAGATTTTGGAAAGCAGAGTCTTCTCACGTTTCACGTCTTCACGTTTCATGTCCCCTCATGTTTCACGTTTTCATGCCCTCTCATAACGCAAATCGGCATCAGGCCCTCGGCGATGACCGTCGGTCGTCGCCGGGTGCCTGATGCCGAATGCAGTTGCCGGATGACAACGGCGTACGGGAGGTTCGCAAGACGGTGAGCCGCGTTCAGGCTTTGGCGGCGGCCTTACCGCCGGTCTTCCGTAGCGTGTTGAGCCGCTTGGCCAGCCGGCTCCGCTTGCGCGCCGCCGTGTTCTTGTGCAAGGACCCCTTGGCCACGACCTTGTCCAACCGCGAAGCCACGGCCCGCAGCTCGGTCTCGGCCTTGTTGAAGTCGCCTGACGTTACCGCAACGTTAAAGCTCTTCAACTGGTTCTTCACCAGCTCCTTGCGCGCGCGGTTCCGTGCACGGGCTTTGAGGTTCTGTCGGACGCGCTTCTTGGCGGAAAGAGAATGGGCCACGTTGAAAGTCTCCTAAGACTGCTGTATCGCTCGTTTTTCCTCTACGCCGGCCACAACCTGTCACACCGACCGGCAAGGGGGTAAGAGCATAATGATATGCACGGGGAAGTCCAGAGCCCCGCGCCGGCTTCACCACCCGGCCACGTGAGTCCAGAGATGGTTTCCCGCCACGGTTCAGTCACCACTCATCACTCATCATCAGCCACCCCCTACTCCCCTATCACCTTAATTAGCACTTTCTTGGGCCGGCGGCCGTCGAACTCGCCGTAAAAGATTTGTTCCCACGGCCCGAAGTCCAACCGGCCGTTGGTGATGGCCACGACGACTTCCCGCCCCATCACCTGCCGCTTGAGATGGGCATCGGCGTTGTCCTCACCGGTGCGGTTGTGCTGGTATTGACCGGTAGGCGCGTGCGGGGCCAGTCGCTCGAGCCATTGTTTGTAGTCTTCGTGCAGACCCGTCTCGTTGTCGTTGATGAAGACCGATGCGGTGATGTGCATGGCATTGGCCAGCAGCAGCCCTTCCTTCACGCCACTCTTGCGAACGGCCTCTTCGCACCGGTCGGTGATGTTGACGAAGCCCATGCGGGCGGGGACGTTGAATGTGAGGTATTCGGTTTGGGATTTCATGGCGTCAGATTGTAATGGGTCGTGGCGGAATCCACGGAGAAGATTCGCACATGCACCGCTTCATTCTGCGTGGGCTGAATAACCAGGGAGACGGTGCATCATGAACGCTAGCGTGATTCCAATTTTGCGCGAAGAACTAAAAGATTGGCAGCCTTTCGATCGAGCAGAATATGTGTTAGCCGTTGCCATTGGACTGTTAGCACCGTCCGAGCGTTGCTTAGAAATGAAAGCGATGTTCTGAAGCGTAGACCCACTTGGGGACGCACTTCAAGGGATGCTGATGTGGATCAATCGAATTAGTAATCCCCAATCGCGGAGATTCTGTCCACGTACACGAAAATCATTGGCAGGTTTGGCCGAAGGCGACGGTCTGGCTAAGTTCAGTGGCTAGGGTCGTGAGCGCCATGGCCGGGGGATGGATGCATTGGCATTCTCGCTGGGCTGTGCGCCGGGCTCCGTTCGTGGGCGCGAAGCGTAAGGCCCGGCAGAAACCACACGGCATAAAAGAACACTAGCATCGCTCCTGACACGCCCAGCGCGAGGGGGAGGGAACTGGTTACTTTCCAGAAGACTACGAGCAGGTCGCCGGTGATGGCGGGCGGGAGGGTCAGCATCGCGGCAACGAGGAATCGCGTGGTGACGCGGTGTTGGCGGTCGGTGGCTTCGCCGTGCTCGGCGACTCGGTGGAACGCGGCGGGGGCGATGAGCAGGATCGTCGTCACGGCGGAGGTGCCGAGGCTGGCGACGTGGACGTATTTGAAAGCATCCGGCAGCCGTTGGAAGCTGTCGGAGAGCATGGCGATGAACTGGAAGCCGAGCATCGCCTGCACGCCGGGGAGGACCATGCGGGTCTCGGTGAGGGCCTGGTCGATTTTGTCCTTGAGTTCCACGCTTTCTCCCTTCTGGGAATCCTGGCCGGCGGGGGTTGGGGCGGCGACCCAGCGGCCGCCGTACCAGACGAAGATCGCGATAAGAAAAAATGCCGATCCGGCCGCGGCGCTGACGGCAGTGCCGGCGATCATGCGCAGCGCGACGCCCGCCGCGGCGCCCAGGCCGACGGCGAAGGGGAACAGCGCGTAATCGAGCATCGTCGTCGCGAAGTGCAGCAGGCCGGGCGTCGGCTCGCCCTGCTCGAAAAGTCGGTCGCGAGCGGCTGGCGCCATCGTGAGCGCGAGCCCGGCCAGCAGAAGCGCGAGAGAACCCAACATGACATACTGGGACAGCACGAGCAGTTTGGGGGAGCCGGGCTGAAAGAAAGAGTTGTAGCCGAAGCCAACGAGTACCTGTCCGCCGAGGATGAGAATGCGGGCCTCGTCGAGCGCGAACTTGATCTTGTCCTTTAGCTTCATTGCCGCTTGTGCGGGGATGGAGCAAAGGCCATGCCGGTTGAGCGAAGGAGGGGAGGAGCCAGAAGCCGGGAGCCAGAAAAAGAGCGCACGCAACCGGGCGTTGAGTGCAGAGGATGCATCTCCGATCACGCCGGGTACGAGCGACAGCGAGGCCCCGGATTCTTCAGAACGAGAGAATTTCCCGTCCTTCGAATCCGGGGCCTCGCTGTCGCTCGTACCCGGCGTGAATGAGGAAACTCAGTCCTCGCTTCGACTTCGCTCACCGCGGCGGCACCCGCCGCCGTGCGCTCTTCTACTGGCTGCTGGCTTCTGGCTCCTCCTCCTCAGCACTACTTCGCCGGCGTCGCGGCGGGCTCCTTCAAGTGCAGGAACTCGGCGTACGGGTTCTCCGCGGCCGTCACCGGTTTCACTTCCACCTTCTTTATGACCTGCGGCGTGGCGGGCTTGCCCGCCTGGGGGTCGGCCAAAGGCGTGGCGGCGATTTCCTTGACGGCCTTCATCCCGTCCACCACGCGGCCGAAGGCGGTGTACTTCTTGTCGAGGTGCTTGGTGCTGTTGTAGTCGAGACAGACGAAGAACTGGCTGCCGGCGCTGTTGGCGAATTCGGCGCGGGGCATGCCCCCCGCCGCCTCGCTGGGGTCGCCCTGGCGGGCCATCGACAGCACGCCTTCGAGGTGCGGGCGGTCATTGAATTCGGCCTGCACGTTGTAGCCCGGGCCGCCGGTGCCGTCGCCCTTGGGGTCGCCGCCCTGCAGGACGAAGCCGGGGACGATGCGGTGGAAGGTCAGCCCGTCGAAGTAACCCGTGCGGCCGAGGTTCAAAAAGCTCGCGGTCGTGATCGGCGCCATGTCGTAATAGAACATCATCGTGAGCGGGCCTTTTTCGGTGGTCATCACGGCGTATTCGAGCGGGCCGACGTAGGTGACTTCCGCCTCGGCCGCGGCGCCGCGACGGTGGTCGGAACGCACTTCGATCACCAGCGGCGTGCCCTCGAACTGGTCCACCGGCTTGCCCTTGGGCACCACGTAGAGCACGTACGTGCCGGGCGCGGAAACCTCGGCGTAGAGGTCTTTGAGGTTGATGGACTTTTCGCCGCTCACATCCGCGGGGGTTTTGGCTTCGATGGGCTTGCCGGTGGTGAAGTCGGTGAGGACGAGCTTGGCGTCGCCATCGGACTTGACGTTGATCGTCAAGGGCTGCGACGGCGCGGTCCAGGTGCGCGCGGGTGAAATCACCGAGATCAGGGCGAGCAGCGGTGCGAGAAAGTGCATGGGTGGTTCTCCTGTTGGGCCTTGCGGTATTACGAATCCTGTCGGAGCGACAGCGTATCGGATGGGAGGGGTGGGAGGAAGAGGAGATACGGGGAAAGAGCGGACGCCACTGATGGACACGGATTAGTTGCGGGGCAAGGTTTTATCGTGACACGGGGCGTCCCGCCGCTGCCGGCTGCGTAGGAATTGCAAAACAGTTTGGGTGCAAAATTTCCCACGCACCAAGCATGGGCGGGACGCCCATGTCACGTTAAGCGCGTCCCATCCGCGTTCATTCGTGGTTCGGCCTTCCTGCATTCCTTTGCGTCTGTCTTCCGGCTTCGCGGGTATCCGCATCGTGGTTCATTTGAACGGCGCGGAAAGGGTCGCTGCGCTCTGGTTTTTTTTCGACCGGAAGACCCGTCGAACATAAGGGGTACCGTGACCGTGGGCGGGCCGCCCCACCACTTCATAGAACACGCCAGCATGCCACGGAAACGGTTCGCATCCGTGTCCATCTGTGTTCATCTGTGGCGATCGCCGCATACCGCGCAATCGGGGTTGCGCGAGATCGTCAGCGTGCGGAACGCCATCTCGGCGAGGTTGCAGGTGAGCAGCTTCCCGATCAGCGGCTCGGCTAGGCCGGAGAGGGTTTTGATTGCTTCCACCGCGGCCAGCGAGCCGATGACCCCGGCCACCGCGCCGAAGACCGGGAATTGCCGCTTCCATGCGGGGGGCTCGACGGGGTAGAGGCATGCCAGGCACGGCGAGCGGCCGGGGACGAACGTGGTGAGCTGGGCTTCCATCGCGTACATCGCGCATTCGACCATCGGCTTGCGCTGGCGGACGGATTCGCGGTTCATCAGCAGCCGCTCGGAGAAAAGCGGGGCGCAGTCCACGACGAGGTCGGCCTGGGCGACGAGAGCGGATGCGTTGGATTCGCCAATGTTTTCGTTGATGGTGACGACGTCGAGCCGGGGATTGAGTTCGCGCAATCGTCGGGCGGCGGATTCGATGCGCGGCTTGCCGACCCAATCGTGGGTCATAAGGATCTGGCGGTTGAGGTCAGGGGGCCGAAGGTCGCCCGCGTGGGCAAGGACGAGGCGGCCGACGCCCGCCGCGGCGAGGTAATAGGCGACCGCCCCACCGACGCCCCCAACGCGGGAGACGAGCACGGATGCCGCCTTGAGTTTCCGCTGGCCTTCCTCGCCGAAGTCGGGGATCGATAGTTGCCATTCGTAGACGGCGCGCTCGGCATCGGTGAGTTGGGGGAGGTCGTTGGGCATCTCTACTTTCGATTATCCACGAATTGAGAAAGAGGACACGAACCAGCGTGGATAAAATATCCGCCAGTGAAGGTCGCGGCGACGCCACGTGCAGATTCCCGGCATTTTCATGCCGGGCTGCGCAGCGACATTCGTGTATAACGATTTGTGCCGCCGTAGCCCGTTCGGACGGCAAAGGAAAGGCATGCCGTGAAGGATGCAGGGATGATCTTGGCCGCGGTTGCCATCGTCGTGGCGGCGGCGGTCGTCGCGAAGCTGATTCGGTCGCTGCGCGGCCCCCGCCCCGACGCCGGCCGCAACACGGTCGTCAAGCTGGCATCGCGGCCGACCCGGCCCGTGGCGCGATACCGCTATCAGGCCGGCCAGGTATGGACATACCGCAACCGCCCCGGCGAAAAATCATCCCGGCTGACCATCCTCAAAGTCGATCCGTCCGGCAACGGAAACATCGTTCATGTCCACGTCTCGCGCGTGCTCATCCAGAACCCCGCCGCCCCGCAGGGTAAAAGCACGTTCATCACGCACATGCCGTTCACGGAAGAAGCCATCGACCAAAGCGTTTTGCAACTGGTCGATCAGACCGAGCAGCTTCCTCCCTTCGAGGAGGGGTACGCGACGTGGAAGGAGCAGGCGGATAAGAACAACGCGGGCGTGTTCGCGATTGGCGTCGCCAAAGCGATCGACGGAATCGCAACGGCGTTTAAGGGGGATCGCCGGGCGGCGAACCGTTTGTAGGGGATTGTTGCGCCGACGGTTATCCCGCGGGGTTCATCCACCCGTCACGCACGTACCGCCGCACTTGCTCGGCCCAGGCATCACTGATCCACACCTGATCGTCGCACGGATAAACCCGGCCGCACGGCCAGCCGGCATCTCTGAGGGCGAAGAACATGCCCGAGGCGCCGTGATCGTTGGAACTGTGGATGATGACGGGGCACGTCGGCAACACGGACGCCAGGTAATCCGCAACTTCCCGCCCGGTTCCAAAATCCCTCATCAGGCCCGCGTCGTTTCGCAGGGGGAGATCATGATCCAATGAGATCAACACGGCTTCGCCCTGATGCTCGCCGAGCCAGGCGATCATCTTCCGGGCGTCCTCAAAGAAGAGTGCCTCTGTGCCGGGCAATACTTTGGCTAGAGACGCGCGCATGGCGGCGATGCGGCCCGCGTCGTCTTCGAGGATTGCCACGAGGCCGGACATGAGCAGCATCTTACCGCGCACCCGAATGTCGGGTTGGCTTTGCCTTCACCCTGTGAGGGGGGAAATGAGAAGGAAGTGAGGGTGGGAGAGGGAGCGTGAGGGAGAGGGCGGGAGAGAAACTTGAGGCTTGATGGTTTCTTTCCCGCCCTCTCCCTCACATCGGCGCAGGAATCTTGGATATTCGACGTGGCCGAAACAACGTAAGAGGCCGCTGCGCTCGGGCTTTCTTCAATCGGAGTACCGATTGAACGTCGCGGGGTACCGTGACCATGGGCGGGCCGCCCATGCCACCTATGAATGAAGGCCCCTCACCCGCCAGCGATCGGCGGAAGTAGTTCGAGCGTATCCCCCTCTTTCAATAACGTGGTGGAATCGGGTCGGACTTGTTGATCATCCACGAACAGCAGGAGTGCGGGGCAGAGGGAGCCGTCGGCTGAGAGGAGCAGGCGGCGAAGTGCTTCGCCGTGGCGCTCGGAGAGGAGGGTGAGCAGCCGCCCTACCGTTGCCGGGGGGCGCAGGTCCACTTCTTCAGAGCTTATGCCGGACGCCTGCTTCGCCTGGGCGTGGTATTTCACGGTGATCTTCATAGGGTTTCGATGACACTTCGCGGACTTTTCCGTTCTCGATCATGAGCACCTGGTCGGCGAGCTGCTCGGCGTCGTCCACGTGGTGCGTGACATGCAGGGTTGTCACGTCCGTGTGCTCTCGGACGCTTTTGAGCAAGGCGTGCATTTCGCCGCGGCTCTGGTCATCGAGGGCGCTCAGCGGCTCGTCGAGCAGCAGGACGCTCGGGTGGGCGGCGAGCGCGCGGCCCAGGGCGACGCGCTGGGATTCGCCGCCGCTGAGGTGGCGGGGCATGCGGCCCAGCAGCGGGCGGATGCCCAGCAGCTCGGCGAGCTCGCCTACTCGGCGATCGATTTCCGCTTCCGGCCATTTTCTCACCGACAGCGCGAAGGCCAGGTTTTCGTACACGCTCATCGTGGTGAACAGCGCGCGGTCCTGCGGGACGTAGCCGATGTTTCGCTCGGCGGGCTGGAGGCCCGTCACCTCGCTGCCCATCAGGCGGATCGACCCTGCGGCGGGCCGGTTCAATCCGCAGATCGCTTCGAGCAGCGTCGTTTTCCCGCTGCCGGTGCGGCCCATCAGCACCGCGTAGCCGCGGAACGGGACCGCGAACGAAACGCCTTCGAGGGCGAAGCCGCCCGCCCGCAGGCGCAGGCCGGAGACGGCGATCACTGTCGCACCGTCCTTCCGAACGCGGATTCGGAGCCGGCGAAGCGCACGATGAGCAGGACGACCACCGCCGCGACGACCATCTATAGCGATACGGCGACCGCCGCCTCGATGTTGCCGACGCTTAGCTCGAGGAACACGCTCGTGGGCAGCACTTCGGTGCGCATGCGGGTCGCGCCGGAGAAGACGAGGATCGGCCCGAACTCGCCCAGCGCCCGCGCCCAGGCGAGCGTGCCGGCGGTGAGCACCCCTCGCCGGGCCTCGGGCAGCGCGATGCGCCAGAATGCCTGGAAGCGATTGCACCCGAGCGTCAGGGCGACCTGCTCGGTGCGCGGATTGAGCTGGTCGAAGGTCACGCGCATCGTCCGCACCGCGAACGCGCAGGCGACAGAAAATTGCGCGAGGATCACGCTCGGCAGCGCGTAGGTGACGGGGACGAAGCGCTCGATGAACCGCCCCGCCGGGGTTTGGAAAAGGATGAGCAGGCTCAGCCCGATCACCAGCGGCGGCAGCACGATCGGAATATCCAGCACCGCGTCCATCAGCCCCTTCAGCGGGAACCGGAACCGCGACAGCAGATATCCAAGCGGCACTGCAACGTACACGGAAAGGATTGCCGTGACCGTGCAGGAAAAGAGGCTGAGCTTCAGGGCAAAACGGATCTCGGGCGTGCGGAGCGGCGCAACCGCGTTGCCCACTATTCCCGCGATGGCGCGGAGCGGGTGGCGGACGAAGGCCCAGGGGCTATGGTCGGGGTTGAGGAAGCCCACGTCCGCGACGAGCATCGCCAGGATGAGCAGGACGTAGAGCCCGCCAATGACCGCGAGGGCGCAAACGAACGGCACGTCGGAGCCGACGTGCCGTGCGGTGGATGATTCATCGTCCCGCGTGAGGGCGGTCATTTCGCGTTGTCGATTGTCGCGGACACGATTCCGCGGACGAAAACGGGGACGCCGACGTGTGCGTCCTGTTGCTGCTGCATGTCGAAGCGGGAGAATTCGCCGATGACCGCGACCTTCAGCGTCGGGCCGTCGCCCTGGAAGGCGATGGTTACGTCGGAGGGCTGGTAGTGGAAGCGCTGGCCGCCACGGAAAAGGCCATCCGTGGAATCCTGGTGCTCGCTGCCGGCGGCGCGGAAATGCCACTGGTAGCCGTCGAGCTTGGCGTCTTCGCCTTCCAGCGGGATAACGAGGTAATAGCTGTTCCCGCTGTAATCGCGATTGATGGCGGTCTTGGGATCGTCCGTGTAGAGGACGGCAGTTTTGTCTTCGCGATTGATGTGCAGGCGGGCGCGGGGAAATTCGTACAAAATCCCGGGGTCGTCGGCGGCGCCCGTCTCGCGGACCAGAAGCGTGGAAATTTCTGGCAGAGGGGCGGGCTTCGTTGTGGGGTCGGCCTTGGCCGGGGCGGTCGTGCCCTTGGCAAGGTCGGGGGCTACTGCGACCTGTTGCACCTGCGACGGCTGGGTGGCCGGGGCGGTGCTGGTGGATTGCTTGGGCTCGTCGCACCCTGCCAGGAGCAGACTGGAAACCGCAGCCGCGAGAACCCATCGCCTGCTATTCATGCTCGAACTCCTTCACGAGACAAACCGAAGTATATCATAGAACGATGGCAAATGCGTTGGCAAACATTCCGGCGGAGTCAGACGTCCTGTGCGAGGGATGCGGGTACGTGCTCAACGGCCTGCCGGATGGGGCGAACTGCCCCGAATGCGGCAAGCCCACTTCCGAGAGCGCCGCAACCCTCCGCCACGGCGCGGCTTGGGAACAACCCGGCCCGGCCCTGCGGCGGTTTATCTCCACCACGCACGAAGTCCTCGCGCACCCTACCCGGTTTTATCGTTCACTCGCTACTCGAAAGACGCGGGAATCTTCTAACAGGTTCGCGCGGGCCCATTGGGCAATCGCGTCCGTCCTGCTGGGCGTCGCGGCGTACGCGCATTTCAGTTGGTATCTGTACTTGGGCAATCTTCCCAGTGCGCTGGATCGGTGGAATTATACCATTCCGGTGACGCTGATTTTTGCGATGATCGTCTATCTCATGCTGTCCGCAACGACGCAGGTCGCCGGGTGGCTGACGACGCTCGAGGCCGGCTTCTGGGGCATGCGGCTGCCGCTGCCGGTCGTGCTGCGCGGGCTCGATTATCACGCGGCTCATTATCTGCCCGTCGCGTTAGTGAGCTGTGCGACGATCGTCGGATACCGCCTGCTGGTGTATTGGCATTTGGCCGGGTCGCTCTCCGCGCCCATGTACCTGTATGTGCTGTGCGGGGAGGTGATCCTGGGGGCGATTTATCTTTTTAAGACGTACTGGATCGGGATGAAGAACATGATGTATGCGAACGGGTGAAGGGATTTGCGAATGCCGATTTGCGATTGGAAGAAAAAGAAAGACGGTTTACAGTGTTTGGGTGCGGGGAGGGTTGATTTGAAATTTTAGATTTGAAATTTCAGATCTCAGATCTCGGATTTGGATTGCGGGCGATCGGGCGGACGTCCCGCCTTCTCCAACCGCAAATTGCAAATCGGCAATCGCAAATCCCTTGGGTCGCAAATGTCCTCCATTCTTTCCTTTTCTTCCAGCCCGCACTTCGTCGATCATCGGACCGGCCCCCATCATCCCGAGCGGCCGGACCGCATTCGCGCGATCGCAGCGGCGGTGCGGGCCGCAGGACTTGTCGATTCCGCAAACCCGTTCCCAGAATTCTCACTCAATTTTGGACCATTCCCGCCCCCCGCCAGCAAATTGCTTGAGCTGCCGGAGCCGACGCCCGCGGATGAGAAATGGATCGAGCTGATCCACCCGCGTGCTCATATCGAGCACGTGCGCCACGTCTGCGAGGTCGGCGGCGGCGTGCTCGACCAGGGGGACACGCCCGTCTCGCCCGAGAGCTTCGACGTGGCCAAGCTTGCGGTGGGCGCGGTGCTGCAAGCCTGTGACGCGGTGATTGCGGGGACGGCGGCGCGGGCGTTCGCGGCGGTACGCCCGCCGGGCCATCACGCCGAGCCCGACCGGGCGATGGGGTTTTGCCTCTTCGCCAATGTCGCCATCGCCGCCCGCTATCTGCAAGCGCGCCATGGCATCGGAAAAATCGCCATCGTCGATTTCGACGTTCACCACGGCAACGGCACCCAAGCCGCGTTCGAGGCCGATCCGAGCATCCTCTTCATCAGCCTCCACCAGGACCCCCGCACCTGCTACCCCGGCAGCGGCTACGCCTGGGAAACCGGCGAAGGCGCGGGCCAGGGAACCGTCATCAACCTCCCTATGGACCCCGGCTCGGGCGACGCCGAGTACCTCGCGGCGTTCCATGGCCGCGTACTTCCCGCGCTCGACGCATTCAAGCCGGAGATGCTGCTGATCTCCGCCGGGTTCGATGCCCACCGCGATGACCCGCTGGCGCAGATCGAACTCAGCGAAGAGGCGTTCGAGCAAATGACCAGGCTGCTCGTGCAAGCCGCGGATGCGCATACAAAGGGCCGGCTCATCAGCGCCCTGGAAGGCGGCTACAACCTCCGCGCGCTCGGGCGAAGCGTGGTGAGGCATCTCGCTGGTTTGCAGCGGGCTGGGGGCTTATAGTGCGGCTCGTGCGAGGGATTGCTTGATGACCGCGCTTCAAATCATAGAAAAAATACAAGGCCGTTTTGGGGGATCGATTCTGGCCGCGTTTGTCGAAGACAAACATCCACGAGTTCATGTGGCTTCGGCGGACTGGGGGGCTCTTGCGCGGTTTTTGCATGACGATCCGGAACTGCGATTCGATTGGCTGGCGAACCTCAGCGGAATCGATTACGTGGCCGACGGGATGCTCTGCGTGGTTTACGACCTGTGGAGTTTTGATCTGCGGCACAGCTTCGCCGTGAAGGTGTTTTGCCCGCGCGATGACGCCCACGTCCCCAGCGTGGCCCACATCTGGCGGGCGGCGGACTGGCACGAGCGCGAGGCGTTTGACCTGTTCGGCATCGCCTTCGACGGCCATCCCGATTTGCGTCGCCTGCTGCTGGCCGAGGATTGGGAGGGATTCCCGTTGCGGAAGGACTACGTCTTCCCGCGCGAGTATCATGGCATCCCTGGCAGCGTGGAACTCGATTGGCAACAAAAGCCCGATTACCCCAAGGGATGAAATTCAGGGCATTTTATCAGGCCGAAACAGTACAACGAACGGCAGCGAAAATTATTTCCTTGAGAAAATAAGCGGAAAAATCCGATGAAATGGTGGAATCTGCATGTGACTGGATAAATTCTCCTTGCATTCAGGGTTCGCGGCAGTAATATTCTCTTGTCGTACTTGCCATCTACCTGCCGATGATTGTCAGGCGGATGATTACCGAGCCATGAGGGCTCCGCCGGCTAACGCCGACGGAGCTTTTTTTGTCGGGGGTATTCCCCGAAGAAGGTTCCCCCCCTCCTTCTTCAACCCCCGGCATTTTAAACTTCTCTCTCAACCGTCCGGCCTCCCCTCCGGACGCTTCCCCAAAGTTGAGAGCCCTCAGCCGCGGATCCCCCCGTCCGCGGCTCTTTTTATGCGCTC
>JAQGHP010000135.1 GCA_028288775.1 Phycisphaerales bacterium
ATATGGTGGCGGGAGTGAAGATCGTGCGGAAGGAATTGGGAGTGTGATGCGGGAAAGCCGCCCCTGCTGGTACGTGACAGTTTCGGCGCGCTCGTTTCTCCCTCCTCCAGTAATGCGGGGGAGGGCAGGGGGTGGGGGCACGGTTCGACAGGTGATACACATGCGGTGCCGAAGGCGATCTTTCGACAAATAACCGAACGAACCCCCTCCCTAACCCTCCCACCGGAGTACCGGAGGAGGGGATTGCCGCATTCCGCCCGGGGAGGTGCGCAGATGAAATTTGCCCAATTGCCCCGCCTCATTACTGCAAAATCGGTGTAGTGTGTATTGGCGATTCTTGTCCCCGCACCATGCGGACGGCGAGGCAAGGGAGTTCCGATCGTGATCGAACCATTCCTCTCCGACGACGACTTTCTTCTTGACGTCGAGGCGATGCGCGATAAGCCGGGGTTGCACGTGTGGTGGCTGGGGCAGAGCGGGTTTTTGTTCATGCACCAGGGGCATGCGGCGCTGATCGACCCGTATTTGTCGGAGTCGCTTACCGAGAAATACGCGAACACCGACAAGCCCCACGAGCGGATGAGCCGCCGGGTGATCGACCCGGCCCGGCTGGATTTCATTTCGGCCGCGGCCAGCACGCATAACCATACCGATCATCTCGATGCGCGGACGCTCAAGCCGATCATGGACATGAGCACGGACGTTGCCGTGATTGTCGGTGCGGCCAACCGTGCGTTCGCAGCGGACCGGCTCGGGGTGGACGAGTTGGAATTGCTGACGGCAGACGATGGGGAGACGGTGCAGGTTGGTGAGTTTTCGTTCACGGGCATTCCCGCCGCCCATGAGACGGTCGAGCGCGACGCCGCGGGGCATTGCCGTTACCTCGGGTACATTCTTCGCGCCGGCGCGTGGGCCGTCTATCACAGTGGGGATACGGTGTTGTACGACGGGCTCGTCGAGCGGGTGCGGCCGTACGAAGTGGATCTTGCGCTGCTGCCGATCAACGGTCGCGCGCCCGAGCGGCGCGTCGCGGGAAACCTCACCGGGCCGGAGGCGGCGCGCCTCGCGAAGGACATTGGCGCGGGCATAGTGATCCCCTGCCACTACGACATGTTCGCCTTCAACACCGCTTCGCCCGAGCCATTTATGGACGAGTGCAACCAGCTCGGGCAGCCCTACCGCGTGCTGCAACTCGGCGAGCGGTGGTCGGGAATTTCCCGATAGCGGGAAGAGTCGAATTCATTTCCTATCCTTGCATTGCGTGTTCGGTCGAAAAAATCGCGTTGGGTCAAGTTGTATGACACATCCACTCTCTGATCGCGTCGTACCGGTCTTGATGGGAGTTTTGTATTTTGCGAGTGCGCCCGCGTTCCTGGCTGCGGACGCGGACGTGTCCGCGAAACCGCAAGCGGCGATGCCCGACGCCGCCGCGCAGGCGGTGGCGGAAAAGGCAATTCGTGAGCAATACCGCAGCGAATATGCGAAGAAGACCGCCGTCGATCGACTCGCACTGGCGCAGGTGCTGCTCAAGAAATCCCTGGCGAGCAATGACTTTGCCGTGAAATTCGTGATGCTGCGCGAGGCGCGTGATCTTGCTTCGCTCGCCGGCGGATATCACGACGCCCTCGACGCGATCGACGAAACTTCAGGCGCATTTGCGGTCGAACCGCTAGAGATGCGATACGCCGTTCTGGCGGCGGCCGCGAAGCCGCCCCCGGCAAATCCGCACGTTGTTCTCGACCTGCTCACCTGCTGCGGCGTGCTGACCGACGACGCGGTCTCAGCAGAGAATATGGACCTGGCGGCAAAGGCGGCGGCCCTGGGCGAGAGCCTGGCCGGGGCTACAAAAATGCCTGTCGGCATCACCCGCGCCAAGGCACAGACCAAGTTCCTGAAGGACGCAACGGAAGCCCGCGCGCAGGCGTCGGCGGCACGCGAGACGCTCCGCACGACGCCGGACGACGCGGGCGCCAATCTCGCGGCGGGACGATGGCTGTGCGCCTATCGCGGCGACTGGGCGAAGGGATTGCCGTACCTCGCGCGCTGCTCCGACGCTCAAATGGCGCAGGTGGCGAAGAAAGAACTGGCCGACTCGGCGCGCGGGAAAGACATGTTCGACGTCGCCGAACAATGGTGGATTCAGGGCGAGAGGCCGGGCTTCCCAAAAATGCAATTGCGCCGTCACGCGGCGAACTGGTACGCCCATGCCGCGGCCGAGGGGATTCCCGCTGCCGCGGCCGCGACGGCGGAAAAACGGCTCCAGGAACTTGCCGCGGGCGACCCGCGCCGTGCGATCGATCTGCTGGGCATCGTCGATATAAACCGCGATGCCTGGCATGGCACGTTCAAGTGGGCGGGGGCCGATCTCGTCGCCGTGCGCGGAGTGGACGACAGCATCGAGTTCCCCGTGCATCTGCCGGACGATTTTGACTACCGTATAGAGTTCATCCGAAGCTCCGGCGACGACGCCGTCATGCAGTCAATGCCCCGCCCGCCGGGGTATTTCAGTTGGGTGATCGCGGGGTGGCGCAACGAATGGGCCGGGTTCGAGATGATCAACCAGGCGCAGGCGAATGCGAATGCGACATCGGTCCGGTACAAGCCGATGCTGACGAACGGCCGCCGTTATGTGTCGCTCGTGCAGGTGCGGCACGACGGGGTAAAGGGCTTCCTCGACGGCAAACTCGTCTCCCAGTGGAAGACCGATTACCACGACTTTTCCCCCCGTCATCTCCCCCGCCAGGCGGCGTTTCCGTCGATCACGGTGTGGACGAGCGAGGTGACGGTCAGTGCCGCGGAACTGATCGGGATCAGCGCCGAGCCGAAGGTGGGAAGAATCGTGCCCTCGGCGGCGAAGCAATGATGTCGCGCGAATGCAGTTCCCGTGCTACGATTGTCGGCATGAGCAGCGTTCGCAATTGCCTGTCGGATTCGATCGGCGTGCCGTGGCATGGGCGGCCCGCCCATGGTTTGGCGGGCTGCGCGTCTTGTCCTCCGGTATCACAAGGAGCACAGAGGCCACAAAGAACACAGAGAAATACAAATACAAATTCGATTGAGTTTCTTCTCTGTGCTCTTTGTGGCCTCTGTGGTCTTTGTGCCAGGTGTCTTGGAACGCAAACACGGGCGGGCCGCCCGTGCCACGGGGGAAGGCTCGGAGCATCGTTCGCGTTCTTGCTGTTGGCTTGCACGCTGGCAGTTGCGGATCACGCTCAGGCCCCGCGGTTTGCTGACCCTTCGCCGCCTGTCGTGATTGAGACTAACGGAGCCCCCGCGCCAGCCGCCCAGAAAAACGTCGACACCACCTTTCACGCCGCCCCCAAGCCTCTCGCCAAAGATGCGATTACCGAAGATTGGCCCTGCTTCCTTGGCCCGAGGCACAACGGCTTTTCCGCGGAGACGCGATTGCTTGCCAAATTTTCGCCGGGCGGGCCGACGCTGGTCTGGGAGATGGCCAAGGGCGAAGGGTACGCGGAGCCAGCAATCACGGGCGAGCGGCTGATCTTGTTTCACCGCGTGGACGACAATGAAATCGTCGATTGCCTGAACGCCTCCACTGGCGAGCGTTTCTGGCGCTACGCCTACCCCACCGCCTACCGCGACCGCTACGGCTACTGCAACGGCCCGCGTTCCAGCCCGGCGGTTTCCGGCGATTACGTCTACGCATACGGCGCGGAGGGCAAGCTCCATTGCATTGATCTCAAAAATGGGCGAGTGATGTGGAAGCGGGATCTGCTGAAGGAATTCAAGCTGCCGCAAAATTTCTTCGGCGTGGGATCGAGCCCACTGGTCGAAGGAGACCTGGTCATCATCAACCTCGGCGCCCCGCGCGGGCCGTGCGTCGCGGCGTTCGACACGAAGACGGGCAAACTCGCCTGGGGCGCCGGCGACGAGTGGGGACCCAGCTATGCGTCGCCCGTGCCGGCGACCGTGCAAGGCAAACGGCGGGTGTTCGTGTTCGCCGGGGGCGAGAGCCGGCCCCCTACCGGCGGGTTGATTTGCATCGACCCTGCCGACGGGCGCGTCGATTTCAAATTTCCCTGGCGCGGCACCCGGCATGATTCGGTGAACGCTTCGTCGCCGGTAGTCGTGGGCAATCAGGTCTTCGTCTCCGAATGCTACGGCTCGGGCGGCACGATGCTCGACATCGCGCCGGACCTCGGCTGCAAAACCGCGTGGACCGCGCCGACGTTCGGGACGCATTTCATGACCGCGATTCCGAAGGACGGCTACCTGTACGGCGTCGACGGGCATGGTCCGGACGACGCATTCTTCTGCTGCGTAGAATTGAAGACGGGAAAGGAACTGTGGCGCACCCAGCCGGAGTGGGAGGAAACGCTCAAGACCCGCTCGGGCGAACGGAAGACCACGCTCGGAACGTACCGCTGCAACCTGCTGATGATCGACGGGCGCTGCCTGTGCCTGGGAGAATACGGGCATCTGCTGTGGCTTGATTTGAACCCGAAAGGGTACAAGGAATTGGACCGATGCTGGCTGGTTTCCGCGAGCGAAACGTGGACGCCGCCGGTGGTGAGCCGGGGGCTGCTGTATATTTGTCAGAACACGCAGGGAAGCCGCGGGGAGGCGATGCGGATCTTGTGTTACGACTTGAGGGAGAAGTAGGCCGTAGGCAGAAAATTGAATGCAAAATGCAAAAGTCAAAATGAGGGAGTGGCCGTGAACGCGTGAAATGTAGGGTGGGTGTACTCGCCCACCGTTTTCTGATTCGCGTACAGGACGGTCGACGGTGGGCGAGTACACCCACCCTACTTGTTTATCCTGACCCGCATCGTTACAGACGAACCCGATGTACAGGACTCGAATTAAGATCTGCGGGATCACACGCGTCGAGGATGCGGTCGCGGCGGCGCGCGCGGGGGCGGATGCGGTTGGGATGGTTTTTTACAAGCCTGCGCCGCGGTGCATTACGGATGAGCGCGCGCGGGAAATACTGGCGGCGCTGCCACCATTTGTTACGCCCGTCGGGCTGTTCGTGGACGCGCCGGTGCAGGAGGTTTCGCAGAGGGCCCGCGAACTGGGATTGCGGCACATCCAGCTTCACGGCCACGAAGACGCGGCCACCCTTCGTGCGCTCAATGTGTTTACGATCCTCAAGGCCGTGCGGGTGGCGCGAGAAACGTTTCGCGCCGAACTCGACAACTGGCGGCGCGAGATCGCCAAAGGCGGATTGCCCCATCTGCGCGGGCTGTTACTTGAAACCGCCGGCTCGCAAGGCGGAACGGGAGCGGCGAATGATTGGGAGTTCGTAAAGTCCTGTCAGGCCGCGGGAGCGTTCGACGGCCTTCCGCCGATCATCGCGGCCGGGGGACTGACGCCGGAAAACGTCGCTGCGGTCGTGCGCGACGTGCGGCCGTGGGCGGTGGACGTCAGCAGCGGCGTGGAAGAAAGCAAAGGCGTGAAATCCCCCGAGAAAATCGCGGCGTTCGTCGATGCCGTGAATGCGGCAAATCATTGATCCGTAATTTGCGGCGGTTCGATACTCCGGAAGGGGGGAGTTCAAGGGTTCGTTCCAACCTTAATGACAGCCTGTCGAACCATTGGCAAAAAATAGTACCGCGATTTGGCGCGCCTCAAAACGTGGGGTAAGATTATCGGACGAACGGTATTGTTCCTCATTTTCTTTAAGGGGTCCCCATGCAACTGTTGTCCCGCGCGAACCGCTCCGTCATCGAGCAATTGGAAACCCGCACGCTCCTGAGCGCCGGCGGCACGCTCAATCCTTCATTCGGCAACGGCGGAATCCTGGCCGGCTACGAGGTGGTCGGCGTCCGCACCGACGGCTATCTCATCGCCACGCGCCCCAGCGCCCCGGCGGCGCTGCTTCATCCCGACGGCAGCTTCGCCGGCAAGTACACCGGCGTTGTTCCCGCGCCTCTGATCTCCACGCCAGGT
>JAQGHP010000160.1 GCA_028288775.1 Phycisphaerales bacterium
AAAGATGCCGCCGGAGCCGGTGAGGACGAGGGAATCTGTGCCGCTGAAGGTGAGGTGGCTGTTGCGGGCGATCCCGCCGACGAGGTTCCACGAACCGGTGGCGGAATTGAACGGCATAGTGCCGCCGAAGAAGTCGATGACGCCCGTGAGGTTCACCGTCCCGCCGACGCGCGTGAGCATGGGCACGCTGTTGACGGTGTAGCCGATGTTCAGGGTCGAGTTGTTCTCGACGATGCTGCCGTTCATTTGGGCGTTGTCGGTGAGGGTGCCGCCGTTGATCGCCTCGACAGTCCCCGTGTTGATGAACGCGCCGCCGGAAAGGGTGATCGTTTGCCCGGCGGTGTCTGCCGCGATGGTGCCCTGGAGCATGGGGTTGCCGCCCAGGTTGTTGGCGACGATCTGCCCGCTTGAGCCGTGGATGGTGATGCCCGAGCCGATGGTCAGGCTGCCGCTCTGGTTGTTGATAGTGATGATGTTGTTAAGGGGCAAGGTGCCGGCGAAGAGAATCTGCCCCGACCCGCCAAGAGTCTGCGAGGGGCTGTCCTGGAATTGCACGCCGGTGGGCGCGCCGTCGCTGGCGATGGTCAGGACGACGCTGTTGAGCGTCAGGGAATTGAAAACATCGACCACCGTTCCGTCGCCGATGGTTTGGTCCACGTTGAGCGTGACGTTGTCCAGCGTGCTTGCCCCCGTGCCCGCGCCGGTGGCGATCAGCTCATTGGGGCTGCCGGCGACGGTCGCGTTGCTGAGCTTTCCGCCGGTAAGGGTGAAGGTGTCGGTGAGGGTCAGCGTGGTCGCAACCAACAGCGCACCGCCGGAGAGCACGAACGGATTGTTGCTGGTCAGGCTGTTGACGGCGTCGATGCCGGCGGAGTGGGTGATGGTAATGCCCGGCCCGGCGTTGATGGTGACATCATCCGCTGCCGTTGGCACCGCCCCGGTGCTCCATTGGGTCGGGTCGTCGTAATCCCCGCTCGCGCTGCCGACCCAGCTCACCGCCGTGAGCAGCGTCCGCGCTTCGAGCGCTTCCACCGCATAGCGCGTGGCCCGATGCATCTGCTCCGCGGTCGCCAGCGCGCGGCCGCGGCGTCGTGCTGCGTGAATCGGTCCCGATAGGAAGGTTACAACGGCCCCATGCCGCCGCATTGCGGCGCGAGAACTGGCTTGCATAGACATCCTTGTCGCTACGGCCCCGAGCCCAAGCCCCGGCGACATCCCGTCGCCGTCATTCCAGGCCCAGCTGTCCCCGCGCGAGTCTAGCCTCCAGTGTGTTGCCTCACAAGTCGCGAGCGCGCATTGCTCCCCACGTCACTCCCGGGAAAGCAGCGACGTGGGGACATGGCGAACCATGAAAATACTTTAAGACTTGAAGAACGCGAGCAGTTCCTCGTTGACCCGGTCCTTCAGGGTCGTACACATCCCGTGCGGCGCGCCCTTGTAGATTACGAGCTTCGCGTTCTTGACTATCTTGGAAGAGAGCATGGCCGAGGCGCCGATCGGGACGATCTGGTCGTCGTCGCCATGGAGAATGAGCGTCGGCACGTCGAATTTCTTCAGGTCATCCGTCAGGTCCGTCTCGGAAAACGCCTTGATGCAGAAGTACGAGGCGGGGAAGCCCGCCATCATGCCCTGCAACCAGAATGAATCGCGAACGCCCTCGGAAACCTTCGCGCCCGGCCGGTTGTAGCCGTAGAAGGGCAGGCTCAGGTCCTTCCAGAACTGCGACCGGTCGGCGAGCACCGCAGAGCGGAGCTGGTCGAATACGTCGATCGGCAGCCCTCCGGGATTCCCGGACGTCTTGAGCATCAGTGGAGGCACCGCGCCAATCAGCACGGCCCTGGCGACGCGCTTGGTGCCGTGGCGGCCGATGTACCGGGCGACCTCGCCTCCGCCGGTGGAGTGGCCAACGTGAATCGCGTCCTTTAGATCAAGCGCTTCCACCAGTGCGGCCAGGTCATCCGCGTAGGTGTCCATGTCGTTGCCGTTCCAAGGCTGGCTCGAACGGCCATGCCCGCGGCGATCATGGGCGATGCAGCGGTAGCCATGTGACGCAAGGAAGAACATCTGGTCTTCGAACGCGTCCGCGCTCAGCGGCCACCCATGACTGAACACGACCGGCTGGCCCTTGCCCCAGTCCTTGTAATAGATCTGCGTGCCGTCTTTCGTCGTGATCGTGTTCATGGGATCGTCTCCTGAAAGAAGGGGTGTGGAGTGGGAAGGGCCGGCCGCAATTCCTCGTGGCATCGGCAATACAGCGGCGGCCGCCATTCCGGCAGCGGCGACCAACACGTCGCGCCGCGATGCGCTTGGTTTTCTTGCGAGTCTATTCGCGCTCATTGCTGAAGTCCTTCATGTCTTCATATTTTTGCGGCTGGATTTTCACTTCGTCACACTGCTGAGCGTGGAGAGTGGACACGAACCTTCAATTCTTGTTGCCATCCTCACCAATGTCGTGTGATCCGCCGACGTAGATGAGAGCCGTACCACCGATGCCGTGCAGACATATCCGACCTAACCTGGCTTGAGTGGGCGGGGTCTCACGGCAGTCTCAACCCTGACCGCAGGCGCAGAGGAGGCGCTGGGCCCGCGCCCGATGGCGTCCCGCCGGTTGGGTTGGTGATGCGCGCAGTTTATCGATTAGACCTGCGGACTCTCGGCTCGATCATGCGAATGAGTTCCCAGAGGCAGCGGTCTCGGGTCTACCTGGCCGGCTCCAGCACCGCCTCGGCCATCGTTTCCGGCGGATTGAAAGTGCCGTACGTGGCGGGCCACAGTTCGAAGTTTTGCACGTCCGTGCCGGGCTGGTCGTTGGTGTCGATCATGAAGCCGAGGCGGAATTTGCCGCCGGCGTGCATGGGGAGCATGGCCTTCTCGTCGCCCTTGTAGGTGCGCTCGTCGATCGGGAGCTTGAACTCGGTGACGATCACCTTGCAGGCGCTCATGTCCACGCCGTACACGCTCTCGATGAGTTTTCGCTCGGGGACATCCCTGGCGTTGTCGAGCACGCGGATCACGCGCGGGGCGACATCCGCCGGGACCTCGAGCTCCAAACCGCCGAAGAAGAACCGCTGGCGGACGAGGAAATCGCCGCGATCGGCGGTCCGGGCGATGTCGAACTTAAACCCGTTCGCGAAGCCATTGAGGTTCATCTCCAGGCAGTCCTGCTTGTAGTGCAGCTCGGAACTCTGCGTGAGGTTGACGACGGTGCAGAAGCGAATGGCCTGGACGTACAGGTCCTTGTCGCGCCAGGCGAGGCGGATCACGGCGCTGGTTTCCTTCGGGGCGCCGACCTGGCCGTGGCCGGTGTCGGGGGTGAGGACCACCTGCGGGGCTATCCCAATATTCCGCCATTTCTCCAGTGCGCCGTCGATGGGCAGCGCCTCTTTCAAGGCCGGGATGTGGACCGTGGGCGATGCCGGCCGCACCACGCCCAGCGGCGGGGGGGCGGCCTGGACGGCGAGCGTCTTCGCGCCGTCCTCGCCCAGCTTCTGCGGGAACGAGGACGTGACGATCTGGTCTTCGCCCGTCAGGCGGTACCAGTGATGGCGGCCGTTGGAATTGTCGGCGGTGATGACGTAAGTCCGCCCATCGTGCCCGCGGTACGCCTGGATGGCGCCGGGATGGTCGAGCCAGAAGCCGCCGTAGTACGCGCCTGCCGGCTGGCTGCACCCGCCCAGCCCCAGGCCGTCCTGATTGAACGCCCCAGCACGTTGTTCGTCAGCGCGGTGCCGATGAAGGCGACGGGGCCGACCGTCTGCATGTTGTAGATGGCGCTGAGGCTCAGCGGGTGGAACCACCGAAGATCGCCCTTGGCGTCGAAGCCGGCGACATCCGTCCCGCAGCCGTTGGCCAACCCCGCGCCCAGCGGCGACGAATTCATGTACACGTTCGCGGCCCGCGTGCCATCCGGGAAAAGCGCCCACGCGGAGACGTTGTTGGAAGTGTCGGGTTTGTGCGTGTAGGGCGAAAGAATCCCCGTCGGCCGGAAGGGGGGCGGCAGCGGCTCGCGCAGCTTGTAAACCGGCGCGCCGCCCTCGTCGAGCTTGGCGATTTCCCAATCGCCCAGATTCCCCTTGGCATCGACAGGGCCCAGGCGCGCGTCGCCCGGCATTTGCTTGCCGTCGGCGTCGAGCAGCGGTTCGCCGCCGTCGGAGGCGTCGAGCTTGCCGTCGTGATTCATGTCGCGCCGCCACTGGAGCTTTCCGTTCACGCTGACAACCTGCAGCACCGGCACGGCCCGGTAATTTTCAATGCGCGCGATGGTGACCGGCCTCTCGGCGGTGATGTTGTTCGAGACGTCAAAGACGCCGTACGTATGACCCTGGTAATCAAAAGCGCCGTTCAGGTGTTGGGAGGGCATGTCCCAGAATGCATCGGGCTTCCAGTTTTCGACGCCCGGCTTCCAGCCCGTGGCTTGTTCATCGAGCAGGAACGACCAGCGCCCTTCGGGATCGAAGACGCGCCGACGGTCTCCATAGTTGGGCGCTGTGCCGTTGCCGAAGACACCGAACGTGTGCCAGAGGTCCTTTCCCGCGGCGTCGAACACCAGCAGGCGGTTGGAATCGCCCACAGCCAATTCGCCGTCAGGGCCGATGGCCAGCTCGACATGCGCCGCCTTGTGCGTGGGCGCTTCCTGGAACAGAAACCGGTCGGTGGCGAACGGGCCGAACGGGCCGTCGCCCTTGCCTAACGTGCGCAGGGGCTTGAGGTGCGCGGGGTCGGAGCAGTCGAAGAAATGAACCTTGCCCGTCGCGTGGGATGCCACCGCCAGGAGGTCGCCGCGCACCGCCAGGGCGGCGGGCTGCTCGACGGGCGTTGAATCGGCGACGGTTTTTCCGTCCGTGCCCAGGGCCACGACCGACTTGCCGCCGCTGATCGTCCAGAGGAGGTGGCGCGAGGCGTCCGCGGCCAGCATCGACGGCGCGGGGAGATGAATGGCGTCCGAGAATTGCTCGGGCGTGGTGCCGGCGGCGCGGATGACGCCCGCCGACCCATCGCTCATGTACAACTTGCCGTCGAGATAGGCGAATCCCGCGGCGTTCCCGGCGTGGGCGGGGCGCAGCGTGTACGCGACCTTTCCACCAGCCTGCTCAAAGGGGATCACGTGGCCGTTGCGCTCGTCCACGCGGCTGAGCTGTCCCTGCTTATCATCAGACCGCAGCACGTACGCGGTGTCGCCCTCGCCGGGCGCGGGACGGCAGGACCAAATTTCGCCGCCGAAGTCCCAGGCAACCTTGCCGGTTTTCACGTCATACGCGCGGAGGTTGGTGTGGTCTTCCGACCACCCCTGGCCGACCAGCAAGTGCCCGTGCTTGTCGAAGGCGACCCAGCCGGGGCCGACGGGCGCGGTGTGGCTCATCGGGGCGGCTTCGCCATTGTCTCCAAACCAGCCCAGATAATTCCACTGAATGTTGCTCTCGGCGACGCGGACCTGGTAATCGCCCGCAGGAATCGCCCGCCCGCCGAAGTCACGCGCGGGAAACCAGAACGGGTACGT
>JAQGHP010000234.1 GCA_028288775.1 Phycisphaerales bacterium
ATGTTCCCGCCCATCAGCGCAACCAGTTGGGCGGCGATCGTCAGGCCCAGGCCGGTGCCGCCGAACTTACGCGTCGTTGAAGAATCCTCCTGCTCAAACGCGCGGAAGATGGCGGCGTGCTTGTCCGGCGGGATCCCGATTCCGGTGTCGTGTACCGTGAAAAGCAGGCGGACTTCATCCATTGCCGGCTGAACATCGGACACGACGCCCACCTGCACGACCACCTCGCCCTTTTCGGTAAACTTGATCGCGTTTCCGATAATGTTCAAAAGCACCTGCCGCAAACGCCCGGCATCACCGGCCAGAGCGTCGGGCACGTTCGAGTGGACGTTGGAAGCCAGTTCCAGTCCTTTCTGGTGCGCCCGAACCGCCAATGCGCGCAAGGTGTCGCCCAGGGCGGCGCGGAGCGAGAACTCGCCGTGATCGAGTTCCAGTTTCCCGGCTTCGATCTTGGAGAAGTCGAGCAAATCATTGATAATGCCGAGAAGGTTATTGGCGGCCGATTTGACGGTCGTAAGCGATTGCCGCTGACCCTCTTCGAGGCGTGTCCCGAGCACCAGTTCAGTCAATCCCAGGATCGCGTTCATCGGCGTGCGGATCTCGTGACTGACGTTGGCCAGGAATTCATCCTTGGCGCGGTTGGCCGACTCGGCGGCCTGTTTCGCCTGGCGAAGTTCTTCCTCGGTCCGTTTGCCGTCGGTGATGTCGGTGCAAGTGCCGAACCATTTAAAAATGTCCCCGTCGCTTTTCCAGATCGGCACGCCACGCGTCTTGAACCAGCGGTACTCCCCGTTAGAGCGGCGGACGCGGTATTCAACGTCGTACGCGCCAGGCCCCTGGACGGCTGCCAACCATGCACGACGGGTCGGTTCCCGGTCATCCGGGTGAAGCGTCTGGAGCCAGTGCCAACCCAGCAACTCGTTCTCGGGGATACCCGTGTGCTGCGTCCACTGCGTGCTGAAGTAATCGCACGATCCGTCCGGCGTGGCGGTCCACACCAACTGCGGCAGCGCCTCCGTCAGGCTCCGCCAGCGCTGCTCGCTCTCGCGCAGTGCTTCTTCGGTGCGCTTGCGGTCGGTAATGTCGCGCGCCAGGGCCACCGTGAATCGCCGGCCACCCTCCCAGAACGCCCGGCCCCTGATCTCCACCGGAAAGATCACCCCGTCCTTGCGACGGTGCCGGGACTCGAACGCCATGATCTTTCCGGCGCTGAGCCCTCGGTCGGTTTCTGCGAGACCCGCGGCAGTCATGTCCGGGTCGAAGAGCAATGGCGTCATCCCGCGCAACTCTTCCCGCGTGTATCCCAGGCTCTCGCAGGCCTGCCGATTCACGTCGAGGATCACGAATCGTTCGTCATGCAGAAAAAACGCTTCGGTGGCATGATCGACGAACGTGCGAAACCGCTGCTCGCTCTCGCGCAGCGACTGCTCGGCCTCCTTGCGCTGGCTGATGTCTTCGGCCAGCCCGGCGATCCGCACCAGGCTGCCATCGCCGCCATAGACCGGAAAGGCACGGCTCCAGAACCATTGAATCGATCCGTCGGGACGTAAGAGCCGGTATTCGAGTGGATTGAACTCCCCGCGCCGACGCCCCTCGACGTTGTCGAGCACCGCCGCGCGGTCGTCGGGATGGATGTGATCGAGACTGGAGCGCGTCTGCTCGGCGACCGTTTCAAAGGTCTGCCCGAAGGTCGCCTTGAACAGAGGGTTGACGAAGAGGATCCGTTCGGATTGAGCGTCGGTGATCCAGAACAGTTCCTGGATGTTCTCGACGACCTGGCGAAATCGGTCCTCCGCCTCGCGACGCGCCTCCTCGCCGCGCTGCCGCTCCGCGGCCACCAGGTGGCCCCGAACCCGGTGGAGCGACTCACATAACGCGCTGATGATGGTGCCGACCAGCAGGAAAAGGATCAGCGCGACCACATCGTTAATATTCGCAATCGAAAAGAAGGGGATCTGTTTTGTGAGAAAGACGTTCGCGAGGATGGCGCTCAGGATCGTGGCGACGATGCCCGGCCAAAACCCGCCGATGTAGGCGGCGATCATCACCGCCGGGAAAAACGTCATGTGAGGGACGGAGTCCCCCAGCACGGGCCAGAGCGGCCAGCGGACCAGGAGCGAAATCGCCGTGGCCCCAAGGGCCACGCCATACCCGATCAGGGGATGCCGCGCTCTTTCCATCATACGAAGCTCTAAGGAAGCAATCATAGCGATTGACCATCAGGGCGAACAGAACGCCGGCAGGATATTGAGAATCTGCGGCGGCGGATGCGATTGAAGGGCTGCCCATCCCCGCTGGAATCCAAGACTACGAACGCGTCGGGGGCGACTGATTCTCCCGTGCCCTGCGCAACATGAGCTCGGCGGTTGCGACTGCCGTGAAGGTGATCGCGAACGGCAGCACGGGGGCATACAGATGGGCATGAACCAGGAGCAGGCCTCCGGCAGTAGCGCCGACGAACAATGAGACGAGCACGCCGGCAAGCCGCCGAATCTCTGGAGAGGTCGCGGGCCAGTTGGTGAGATCGGTCACCAGCAATATGACGGTTGCGGTCGCTGCGGTTGTAAACACGCCATCCACACGAAGCGTGCGAACCGCGGCGCTTTGCATCCCCATCGCCAACCCCCACGAGCCAAGGAGAACGTGGGCGACGCTTGTCGAAGGCTGGCCGTCATACGCGAACCAGACGGCCAGGAAAACGGCATGCGCGATCAGCGATAATCCGAGCGCCGCCGTCACCCGCCTGGGCCATAGGTCCGCATCATCGGCAGGCTTGATGATTCGCGTCGAGACATAGACTCCCAGTGCAAAGGCGCCCATGGCGGCGAGGATGGCCACGTTTCCCGGCCCCCCAGCGCCGGCAATGCGGAGCCCAAGAAACGCGATGTTCCCGGTCATGAAGGCCGAGAAGACCTTGCCAAGGGCAACGAAGCTGATCGCGTCAATTGCTCCCGACGAAACGGTCAGCGCGTGAAGTAGCAGATCGCGAATCCAGAGCTGGGTCGCCCGCCCGTCGCTGCCGCTTTCTTTGGGCATTATGCGGAAGTTCGGTGGGTCGGTAAGCGGTCCAGTCCCGTTGGCGCGGAGCGGCATATATGACTTCGCAAGATATTTTTTTGCTTCTCCTTCCATGGCGCCTCCCGTTTTCGCCGCACTGCTTATTCGTGAGTTCAAGTTCAGTTGTGATTTACGCGTGGGCCTTGCCAGGCCCCGCTGAGGCGATGAACACATCCCCCTTCGGAACGCTCTCAAACAGGGCGGCGGGCTTGTTGAAATTCGTCGCCAACACGTCCACCGGGTTTCCGGCGATCCATTGCGACAGGTCGATCGCCGCGTAGGTTCCAGTGTTGAGCCCGATGAGTATGCGGGAGGGCTTGTCGGCGATGTTTTCGATCGAGTGCCCATATCCCTGCGGGATGTATGCGACGTCCCCCTGATTCAGCGTCTCGGTCCGATACCGCCCGTGCGAGCCGAACATGGTGACACTGACCTTTCCCTCGATGAGGTACTGCCATTCGTCGGCGGTCGGATGCCAGTGAAGCTCGCGAAGGCCGCCGGGCTCGAGATCAAGAACCACTCCCGTCACCGTGGTCGAAATTGGGAAATTCGTCGAATCGACGCGCCACTCGCGCCCGCCCTTGAAGGTGCGCCGGGGCGGTTGCGCCATGAGCCGGTACTTATGCGTCAACGGTGGAATGCTCCAGCCTTGCAGCGGCGTGGAAACTTCCTGCGGCGGCAGTGCCCCGCGCGCAAAGTAGACCTCGTCCTTTGGCAGCCCCTCCAGCGCCGACTGGGGAATGCCGAGGTTTTTCGCCAACAGCGGCTTGGGCGTGTGCCCCAGCCAGTCGGTGATGCTGAACGTGCCGAACTCCGAAAAGTAGCCGTTGTCGAAGATCAGAATGAAGTGGCATGGCTCGGTTCCAAGACATTCGAGCATATGAGGATGGCCGCGGGGGAAGAACCACACGTCTCCGGCCTGGAAGTCGTTGGTTTCGCTGTGCCCGTCGGGCTGGATGACCGTGGTGCGGACGCGCCCCTCTAGCACGAATGCCCACTCGCCGGCCGTCGCATGCCAGTGCAATTCGCGCATCGCGCCCGGCTCAATTCGCATGGACACCCCGGCGATGCCCTTGGAGATGGGCAACTGCTCGACCGTCGCCTCCTTGCCATAACTCGCACCAATTACCTTCCCCTCGGACTTTTCCAGGGCGAAGGAGAACGGCGGAAGCTCCTTTCCCGAAGTCAGCGGATCAGGAACGTTGTTCATAAAGGATGTGTCAGGCATCTGATCACCTTCCAGGTAAATGGAGAACCACGGCCAACCCCACAACGCTGCGCGTGTACCTGTGGGACGACGGTTATGGAAGGATGCCAAAGCAACTGCCATGCCCGAGTGGGGAGAAGGCTCATCGTCAGGTAAACGTCGAAAACCGCGTGAATTTCGCCCCGCCGATCCCATATCGAGACGTGCAATGGACACGAATGCGAACCATTGGGAAATAAATCCACCGGGCGCGTGCCGGCTGATTGTTGACGCAGCCACGATATGGACGTCACTGCCTGGCCCGTGAATCGCCCGGGCCGGTTGAAGCCCTCTCATGGCGATGTAACACCAGAGCAAATAGAATCGCCTGGGAAAGACGAGGGCTTACGGTTGCGGCTTTCACTCCTTCGGCCGCATTTCACGAGCACCCGACCTCTACCTTCGGCCGCGCCGAAAGCAAGCGGAACATGGCTCATGTGCTGCTCATCGATGATGACCCGGGCCTTATCCCGGAACAGGTGCGCCAGGCCTTCCCCGCTCCCGGCCACCACGTTGTGGTGGCGGAAACCGGGGCTGCCGGAATCGATCTCGTTCGGAGCAATCCGCCCGAGGTGATTCTGCTCGACATGCGTTTGCCCGATAAATCCGGCCTTGAAGTTTTTCAGGCGATCCGTGAGATCGATGCCCGCATCCCGATCATCTTCGTCACCATGACCAAGACGGCCGACACCGCCATAGAAGCCATGAAGCTGGGCGCCTTCGATTACCTCTTCAAGCCCCTCGATCTCAAACAAGTCCGCAAGATCGTGGGCGAAGCCCTGGAAGTCGGACGCCTGCGCGCGCCGACCGTCGTCTCGGAAACCGTACCGGACGCTGATGTCGAAGGTGCAATTCTGGGGGGGTGTGCGGCGATGCGCGAAGTCTACAAGTCGATCGGTCGCGTCGCGGGTCAGGACGTGACGGTGTTGATCGCAGGTGAAACCGGCACGGGTAAGGAACTCATCGCGCGGGCCATTTACCAGCACAGCTCGCGGGCCAAGGCGCCGTTCATGGCTTTGAATTGTGCAGCCATCCCGGAAAACCTGCTGGAAAGCGAGTTGTTCGGCCACGAAAAGGGCTCTTTCACCGGCGCCGACCGTCGCCGTATTGGAAAATTTGAACAGTGCAACCACGGGACCATCCTGCTCGACGAAATCGGCGACATGCCTCTGGCGCTCCAGGCCAAGATTCTGCGGCTGTTGCAGGAACAATCCTTCGAACGCGTCGGCGGCAACGAAACCGTGAAAACGGACGTGCGCCTGATTGCCGCGACCCACCGCGACCTCAAGGCGCTGTCGGCGGAAGGAAAGTTTCGGGGAGACCTCTATTACCGCTTGAGCGTTTTCACCATCCACCTCCCACCCTTGCGCGACCGGGGCGAGGACCTGCCGATGCTCGTGCAGCATTATCTCCGGCGCTTCAGCCGCGAGCTGGGGCGGGACGTGCGGGAAGTTGACCCCGCGGCGATTGAGCGCCTGCGCAGCCATTCCTGGCCGGGCAATATTCGCGAACTCCAGAGCGTGATCAAACAGGCGCTGTTACAAGCCCATGGCCCAATTCTGCTTCCCCAATTTCTGCCCGAATTTACCGCCGCCACGATCGATGGCGTTCCCACTTCCAGCGCCGATCCGGGAAATATCAACCTCGATATTGAGACCTTCATCCGCCAACGCCTAACCGCCGACTCCCGCGATTTATACGCCGATGCGCACGGTCAACTGGACCGATTCCTCCTCGCCTCGGTTCTCGAGTACACGCACGGCAGCCAACACCAGGCCGCGCGCCTGCTGGGAATCGCCCGACAAACCCTACGGCTGAAACTTCGCGATCTCGGCTTGCGTGTAACACAATCAGTTGAGACCGATGACGAAAATGAGTAATTGAGAATCCGGCCGCGCCCGCTTCACAACAGTCCTCGATGGCACCAACCCTGAGCTGCTCGACACCGCTTCGCATTTCTTCGCGTCTGTCTTCGCGTCCTTCGCGGCTTCGCAGATTTCCGCACGGCGGAGCGTGAACCGCCCCCAAACGCGAACGACTCCGTGCGCCTTGCGGCACACGGAGTCATGAACGGCTTTCCCCAAAGCGTCCCCGGACATCTTCCCCAAATAGTAGATCGGGTTGGGTTACATTTTGGTCAGCTCGGGCTCGGGCACGTCGAGCTTGAAATCGCGCGGGAGCACCTTGCGGTAGCCGAGCTGGCGGATGATTTCCAAAATCTCCGTCCAGGTCGGGTAGAGGCGCTTGTTTACTTTCTTGTAGGATTGGATCGCCATCACGAACTCAAACTGCTCGATCGTCATTTCGCCTTCCTCTGCCGCCTTGCGGTCGTCGCTGAGCCGGCGGCCGGGGCCGCGGCGGCGCTCCAGGCTCGCCCGGCGGTCGGCGCCGGTTCGGCGCTCGGGGCCGTCGTAGCCGGATTGGGCCGCCGTCTTCTGCCGGCGCTCCAGGCCCATCCGACGATCGACGCGGTCCTCGCGCCGGTCGGGACCAGGCTTGCGCACCTTGGCGCCGGCGCGGGTCTGCGCAGGCTCTGGCGCGACGGGCGCGCAAGCAGGATTCGTCTCGTCCGCGGTCGTAATCACTTCGGTTTCCATCGTGCCACCTCTCGTACCTTATCGTCGGGCCGACGGGTGTCCTTAAGTAGGGAACGACGGTATCGGACTATATCGATTGGTACGGATATGACGCCGTTGAAATATGTCCCATGATTAGAATCGGCGGAGCGTTGCCGTGCGCTCCCGCTCCGGTAAGATCGCGTTTTGTCATGGACCGACCGGGCGGGTTTTTCACCTCTGCGCAAGCGCGGGAATGCGGGCGATGCGGCGATCGAGCAACTCCATTACTCTCGTACTGATCTCCGCCACACTGGCCGCCATCGGCTTTGGCGCGTTTAAGCGAAAGCAAAATGCGTCCAATAATCCCGACTCGTATTTCACGGAATACGGGCCGTCCTCCACGCAGCCGTACTCGCGGAACGATCCGTACTATCATCGCTACCACCATTATTACGGCACAAGCTCGTGGGGCGACGATTACCGCTCATCCTCGGGCGGGCGCGGTTCCTCGGGCGCGTCCTCCTCGTCCCATACTTCCCGCGGCGGCTTCGGCTCCTCCGGGCATGCCGCGGGTTCATAGCTTTACCAACACCACCATGCGCCGCCTCCACACCACGCCCCGCAGCAATTGGCAAAAGACCGTCGAGTCGCAAGGGTTTCATTTCCACAGCCTGGAGGAACAGCCGTACTGGGACGAAAGCGTTTACTACCAGTTCACGAGCACCGAAATCGACGCGGTCGAGAAGGCCACCTACGCGCTGGACGAGATGTGCCTGCAGGCCGTGCAGAGCGTGATCGACAATAATCTTTTCGACCGCTTTCAGATCCCGCCGCAATATAGGGAGTGGGTCGCCCGGAGCTGGGAGCGCGACGAATACACCGTCTACGGCCGCTTCGATTTATGCTTCGACGGCAAAGGCCCGCCCAAGCTACTCGAGTACAACGCCGATACGCCCACCTCGCTTTTGGAGGCGGCGGTGATCCAGTGGCACTGGATGAAGGACACGCGGCCGGGGCTCGACCAGTTCAATTCCATCCACGAGCGGCTGATCGAAGCATGGCAGACCATCGGGCCCACTGCGAGCGGCCCGATGTACTTCGCGTGCATGACCGCCACGCTCGAAGATTTCATGACCGCCAGCTACCTCCGCGATACCGCCATGCAGGCGAACCTGGAAACCCGGCCGATCGACGTCGAAATGATCGGATGGAATTCCGAGCGCGCGCTGTTCGTTGACGAGTACGAGCGGCACATCACCGACTGCTTCAAACTCTACCCGTGGGAATGGATGCTGAAAGAGGAATTCGGCCCGCGCTTGCTGGCGGACAATACCCGGTGGTTGGAAGCGCCGTGGAAAATGCTCCTGAGCAACAAGGCGATTTTGCCGCTGCTCTACGAGCTTTTCCCGCAGAGCCCTTACCTTCTCCCCGCAGCCCATGTACCGCTTGCCGGCGATTACGTGCGCAAGCCGCTGCTGGGGCGCGAAGGGGCGAACGTGGACGTAATGGTCGGCGGACAAAAGGTTCTCGCTACCGAGGGAATCTACGACGGTCCCTCGGTCTACCAGCAGTACCACTCGCTCCCGAATTTCGAGGGCAATTACCCGGTCATCGGAAGCTGGATGGTCAACGGCTACGCCTGCGGAATGGGAATCCGCGAAGACGTTTCACCCATTACCCACAACACGAGCAGGTTTGTGCCGCATGTGTTTGGGGAGTAGAGGGCAGTAGGCAGACGAAGACTGAAGGGCCGCGCCTGTGTACTTCGGTCTGCCTACTGCATACTGCCTTCTGCCTACTACGAGATAGAGAAAGGATCGACATGCTTGCTGTGTTTACGATGGACGGGTTGGGAATGGCGATGTTGTCGGCAGTGGCGTTTGGAATTATCGGGATTTGCCTGATGCTGCTAGGGTTCAAGCTGTTCGACTGGATTACGCCCCGGCTGGACGTGCAGAAGGAACTGGCGGAGAACCACAACATCGCCGTCGCGATCGTCATCGCGGCGACGATCCTGGGGATCAGCATCATTATCGCGCGCATCGTCGCGGAATAGCGGGCCCCGCCCGCATCAACTCCAAAAAAAGAGGCCGCCGGCCCAGCGGGACCGGCGGCCAAGGGAAGGAGTTGATTGGTGCGAAGTGCGGTGCGTGCGAAGTTATGCCATCAGATTTTTGATCCGGCGACGCATCGCGCCCAGGCCCAGAAGGCCCAGGGTAGCCAGACCCGCGGGGGCCGCGGCGGGGAGCGGTACCGCGGTCACGCCGCCCTTGTCGCCATTTCCGTTCCCGTTGTCGGGAAGGATGAGCGGGTTCAATCCGCCACCCGGAGGGCCGCCGGTGGGAAGGTGCGGGGGCAGGTTGTTGTTATTTCCGCCCGGGTTGTTATTTCCGCCCGGCGGATTGTTGTTGCCGCCCGGGGGGGTGGTGTCGCCGCCCGGGGTGATGATCGAGTTCGGGGTGACGGCGAGCATCACGCCGCCGACGCGGTCGGTCTTGCCGTGCTTGAAACCGGCGAAGCTTGCGACGATCTGCTTGTTAGCCGGGCCGGTGAAGAAATCCGACGCGGTCAGGGTCGAGGCGTTCGCGCCCGTGATGTCGAAGACGAAGGAACGCGTCGCGCCCGGAGCGATGCCGGCCTTTGCGTTGGACGATCCCCACGCGCCGCCCACGCCCGCGCCGGCCTGGTACTTGCCGAAGGGCTTGGCGGTCACCACGCCTTTCTTGTTGGCGTCGCTCTTAAATTTGTCGTGCAGGCCCCGTTCGTATTTGGCCTTGTCGCCGCTCTTGAGATCGAAGGCGAATGCGGTCAGCGCGCCTTTGCTGGCGGAGACGTCGTTGGTAATGGTGAGGGTCAGCTTGTCGGTGGATTCATCGTACGAGGCGACTCCGTTGAAGCTTCCCAGGTTGTGAAGGCTGGTGTCGCTCTGGAAATTGACGCTGGTGGTGCCGGCGAAGGCAGATGTCCCGAGTGCGAGCATGGCTGCGGCGGCGAGTGTGCGGGTGACGTTCATGGTGCGACTCCTTGTGGCTGCGGACAGGCGCGGGGAATCTCCTGTCGGGCCACTCGTGTGGCTCGTTCCCGATCCGCTCGTCCGTTCGTGGTGCCAGTGAAAGCCCGGTCCGAGAAGGGAACCGAGGTAGCTGCGGGCCTTTATTGCCTATATGGCGTTGACCCGTGCGGCTGACAGTTGGACTATACCCCACGCTTTGGGTGCGGCAAATTCGACCGGGAGAATTCCGGGAAATGCGCGATCTGCCGGGGTAAAGCGGGGAATCTATGCGGGCGGGGAGGGGCCGATAACCGAGTAGGTGCGGCGAAAATACCCATTATGCAATGAGGTGAACTACAGGCGAGCGGGAGGGGTGTTTGCTCTAAGCGCAATTCTACTCAAGAGCTAAGTTGTAAACGGTGTGAAGTTAGCCAGCACAATGGCCGGCGGGCAAAACCTGCGATAGCAAGAAAAATCGCAAGCCAATTACCGGCTTCGAAAACAGGCCCGATCCGGACGGGATGGAGGAACAGGAGATGGGCTCCTGCCCTCCACTCCCATCCACTCCGGATCCGGGGGTTATTTTCTGTCGCGGGGCTTGTCGTCGTTGAACTCGCCGATCTCGAGCTTGATTTCCTGCATGGCCATCGTCAGATGCTCGGCGGCGGCCAGGCGGTGTCGATTGGCGTCCTGCGCCTCACCGGACTTGCCCATTTCCTTGAGTATATCACGCTGTTTTTCCAAGTCGTGATACACGTCGCGCAGGCGGTCGGTATCGGCTTTGCGCGGCTCGGCGGCATTCGCCGTCCGCGGCCCGGACGACATATTGCCGATGAGACCCGCGCCGGTGATCCCACCCGCCAGCGCCATGCCAAGAACAGTGGACCGCAAGGAAACTCGCGACAATCGCATGGTGGCCTCCAAATTGATAGCAGACACAACTACTGATGAGACCCGCCCGGCACAAAAGCAGTGACCGCATAAGCGAGCCGTGCCCTCGGTCTCGCAACACCGGTGCCAGCGGGGCCGGAACTGCGAGGAAATATGGGCCTGCACCCGTAGAAGATGCGAGCGATATGCAAAGCAACGAATTGTAAATGTGGAGTGGAATTCCAAACCAGTGCGGGGTGACGTGCGGGCTCACGGCCGGTTTCGCAGGACGCGGTGGTCGCCCTGTCGGGCCGTCACGCCCTCGCGGTCAAGCTTTTCCAGCAGGGGGACCATGACCCGGCGGCTGGTACCGAGCACCTGCCGCAGGTCGCTCACGGTGGCCCGTCCGCGCTCAATCAAATGCTTGCGGATCGCTTCGACCGCGCTGCGATAATGATCGGCGTGCAGCACCAACTCGTCGCCGACCTCCACGGCCTCGCCGGTGTTCAGGAGGAATTTCATCGCCTGGAACGAAACGTTGTCGGGCGTCAGCTCTTTCCGCGAAGGTGCGTCCCAGGGCCTTGCGTTGAGTGCCGCACGGATCTTCGCCCCCGCCGGCTGGAGTTGCGGCGGCAGGGCGGGGCGATGCGCCAGGCGACGGATCGCCGCCCCGCTTCGCACGAATCCCTCGCGGGCCAGATCGGCAACAAGCGCGTCAAAGACGTCCGGCGTGACGCCGGCATGCTTCTCCAGCGTTTGCCGCAGATCGCTCAAGGCAAGGCCGTTGCGTTCCGGATGGGCCTTATGCTCTACGTCTATCGCTTCGATGGCATTTGCACGCAGTTGCTTCCACCATGACGCGTCCGCCGCGATGACATCGGACACCACCGTCTTCCCCGCGGACGACAGAGATGCGAGGGCCGCAACCACCTCCTCCTTACTAAATCGCGATTGTAGTAATAGCGACGAGCGCGGCGCGACATGTCCATGAGCCAGCATCGCCGCAAGAGTCGCCACCGGATCCCCGACGGCCCGATCGAGCGCTTCCATATGCGCGCGATGTTCGGAGGAGCGAAGCCCCTCGCGGCTGGCGCGCGGGTCGAGCACGACGCCGCCCGCCAGCGTCTGCTGCCCGGGCCAGTCGCGCAGGATGAAGCGATCGCCGAGAAACGCAAACGCCGGCGAGTCCGTCCGGATCTGGGCGAACGCGCGACTGCCCGTAGCGAGAGACGGATGGTCCAGCAGGTACACGCGGGCGGGGAAGTCCGCGCTGCCCAGGTGCAGATGCACGCGCGTGCCGTCTTTCAGTACGCGCGGTGTTTGCCCGTCTGCCTCGCGCCCCGTTCGCTCCAGGACGACATCGATCGTGTCGGCGGGGTTGCCCAGGCCGGGGAGAGTGATGACGTCCCCGCGACGGGCGGAGGGGGCGTCGAGGACGGCTGATTTGTCGTCGGCGACCTGCAGGTCCGGCAGATTTAGCGCCACCCGCCGGCCGGGCGAGATCGACTCCACCTCGCTACCGTGCGACTGGATCGTGCGGATCTTTGCCGGAACGCCCGAGGGTTGCACGATGACGCCCTGCCCCCGGGCGAGCGATCCGTCGATGAGCGTGCCCGTCACGACGGTGCCTACGCCGCGAAGGGTGAAGACGCGGTCGACGGAAAGCCGGGGCTTCCCGACATCGCGCTGGGGCTGGGCATCGGCCAAAGCCCCGGCGAGCGTCTGCCTCAGTTCCTCGATGCCGCGACCGCTCAGCACGGACGTGGCGACGATGGGGGCGTTAGAGAAGGGCGTCCCCGCGAGCTTGCCGCGAATCTGCCGCTCCATCGCATCGGGCGAATCTGCCAGGTCGATCTTGGTCAGTGCCACCACGGCCTGCCTGACGCCCAGGTACGTGAGGATTTGCAGATGTTCTTCCGTCTGCGGCATCCACCCATCGTCCGCGGCCACCACGAACAGCGCCAGGTCCACCGACCCAACCCCCGCCACCATGTTCTTCACGAAATCCTCGTGACCGGGAACGTCCACGATCGCCATCCGCAATGGAGCGGGCTTCCCGTCCCGCAGCGCGGTCACTTCCACATGGGCAAAGCCCAGGTCGATCGTGATTCCCCGCGCCTTTTCCTCCGGCAGCCGATCCGGGTCGGTCCCGGTCAGCGCCTTCACCAGCGCGCTCTTCCCATGATCCACATGGCCCGCGGTCGCGACGATGTATGAAGGGGTGGGCATGGTGGGGGAGGGGAAAGGGAGCCAGAAGCCAGGAGGAAGAGGATTTCACGCACACTGACGGCCGCGGCGCGTACATCGAAAACGGGGCGATCTCCTTCTCATTTCTGGCTCCTGGCTTCTGGCTCCTGGCTTCTTTCCTCAACCGCCTTTCGAATGGCATGTGCCAGTTCCGCGTCCTGCCTTGGGAAAACGGTCCTCAGATCGATCCGCACGCGGCCGTCGGAAATGTACGCGACGACCGGCGGCACGCCGGCGCGCAGCGCGGTCGAGAACGAATCCAGGGACAAATGCGTGGGAACAAGGTCAAGCGTGATCGAGGGGATCTCCGATCGGGGGAGCGTTCCGCCGCCGATTTGGGACGCGGCTTCGCCGATGGTTGCGCGCAGCGGAAGTTCGGTCAATTGTTCCACCAACGCGCTCGCACGTCGGAGCAGCGCATCGACAGGGAGGCGGATCAATTCGACGACCGCGACCTCGCTCTCACCTGCGTCCGAAGCGGCGTTCAAGTGCAGATCCACGGTCGTCTGCAGTCCGGCGAGAATCAGCTTGTCGCACCGCAGTGCGCGGAACAGCGGGTTTTTCTTGAGGGCTGCGATCATGGATGAGTCGCCCGCGATGATGCCTGCCTGCGGGCCGCCCAGAAGCTTGTCGCCGCTGAAGCAGACCAGATCCACGCCCTGCCCGAGCACGTCGGCGGGCGTCGGCTCGTGCTCCAGCCCCGCGATCGCTTCCGTCCGCATCATCGCGCCGCTGCCCAGGTCTTCCACGAAGGGAATGCCCCGGCTACGGGCGAGTGCGGAAATCTGGGCGGTCGTAGGCGATTCGACAAAGCCCTCCATGTAGAAGTTGCTGCGGTGGACCTTCAGGACCATCGCGGTGAGCTCGCCGATCGCCGCGGCGTAATCATCGAGAGAAGTCTGGTTGGTGGTTCCGATCTCGCGAAGCGACGCGCCGCCGGCTTCGAGGATGTCGGGAATGCGAAACCCACCGCCGATCTGGACCAGTTCGCCGCGGGAGATGACGACTTCGGCGCGGTCCTTCGTGACGAAGTGGCGCAGGATAAGCAGCAAGGCGGCCGCACAGTTGTTGACGACGGTCGCGGCCTGTGCGTCACACAGCACGGCGAGGTTGTGTTCGAGGTACGCCGCCCGCCCGCCGCGTTCCCCGGCGGCGAGGTCGTACTCGAGGTTGTTGTAGCTGCCCGCAATTTCGGAAAGCGTTTTGACGACCTGCAGGCCCAATGGCGAGCGCCCGAGGTTGGTGTGAATCAGGATGCCCGAGCCGTTGATCACGGGTTGAATGCGCGATCGGCGAAGGTCTGCGAGAGCATCGCGGAGACGGGCAAGGATCGCGTCGCGGCCGACGGGTTCGCGTGCCTCGCGAATTTTCGCAAGCTCGCGGCGCACGAGCGCGACGACCGCGGCGCGCGGCACGTCGCTCGCCCCCAGCTCGCGTAGGGCCTGATCGACCGAGGGAATGCTACGCAGAGAGTCTTGTGTCATGAAGAGGACTGGTTGGGCCAGCCATTGTACGGCTGGACAAAAGGCCACGCCTGCGGAGCGAGACCTTCTTTTATGGGGTTCGCGTTGATGTAGCCGACGCGGTCATAAATCTGATCGGGAGTAAACAGAAAGATCTCATAAGGCGCGCGAGTCCAAACCGGATGATCCGGATCAACGTCGCCAAAATTGCGCAGTGCCTTGCGCCCGGCATCCGTCAGTAGTTGCCACATCACCTCATAACTGTCCCGATGCGCGCGGATGCAGAAATGCGCGTGATTGGAACAGATGGCGCAGGCCCACACGGTATACCGACGCTCGATCACTTGGGAAAATGCGTCAGCCAACGCTTGTCGTTTGGCGTGATCGAACCAGAACGGTCTGAACTCCAGCAATTCATTTGCTTGCCGGTAGAATTCTCGGAGTTCCTTTCGCGGGGGCTGGACCCGTTTGCGCCCGTAATGGATGGGTCCCAGATCCGCCAGTTTTTCCTGATCCAATTCGACCGATCCGCTTCCTCGCGGATCATTTGGGAGCCAATGACCATATCCGGTGAGGATCAGATGGTGGGCGAGAACGCGGCGCGGTCGGGGAGGCGCGGTGCGAGATTGCGTTGAGGTTTTCACATTCCCGCCAAACGGCAAGCGGCGATCGGGCGGGCGGCTTGAATTTCCATTGCTCGGTTGGAAAGCCATGCGAGCAACGTATGACGAGCATGCCTCTGAGGCAACCGGAAACAAAATAGGCGTCAGGAGACGGTGATCGAAGCGCGATGGGCCCGGATGATCCGCCCGATCACTGCGGACGCCGGTGTCCGATGTTTCTTGAGGACGGCTCGGACGGCTTCGAGGTGCTTGGGACGGACGCACAGCAGCAGGCCGCCGCTGGTTTGGGCGTCGGCTAGGAGGAAGACGGCGGCGTCGAGGCTTGCGTTCCACGTGGTGATTTCGCGGGCGGCTTGGAGATTGGTTCGGGTTCCGCCGGGGATGCAGGATTTTGCGATGAGGTCATGCACTTCAGGGCTCAGGGCGGGTACGTCGGACGCGATGAGTTGTGCGCCGACTCCGCTGGCCCGGCACATCGACGCGAGATGACCTAGCAAACCGAATCCTGTCACGTCCGTGGCCCCGCGCACCAGGCCTTTTTCGGCCAGCTCGGCACCGGCGGTATTGAGTTGGCGCATGATCGCGATCGCCCGCCGGGTGAGGTGTGGGGAGGCGAGGCCGCGTTTTATGGCGGTGGCGGCGATGCCGGTGCCCAGTGGTTTGGTGAGAACCAGCAGGTCGCCGGGACGGGCGGCGGCGTTGGTGAGCATGCATTTGGGGTGGACGATTCCGGTGACGGCCATGCCGTAGATCGGCTCGGGGTTACGGATGGTGTGGCCGCCCAGGATGACGCAACGGGCTTTTTTCGCGGCGTGCGCGCCGCCGCGGAGGATTTGGGCAATGACTTCCGGGGGCACCTTGTCTTCGGGCACGCCCAGGACGTTCAGGGCGGTGAGCGGCCTTCCGCCCATGGCGTAAACGTCCGACAGCGCGTTCGCCGCGGCGATCTGGCCGTAGGCGTAGGGGTCGTCGACGATGGGGGTGAAAAAGTCGATGGTCTGGACGAGCGCCTGGGTTTTGTTGAGACGATAAACCCCCGCGTCGTCGGCCGTGTTGGAACCGACGAGTACGTTGGAGTCATGAACCTGCGGGAGCCGGCGCAGAACCTGCGCCAGGGCCTTCTGGCCGAGCTTGGCCGCTCAGCCGGCGCAGGAGGACAGGGAAGTCAGGTTGAATTTCTGAGCTTTTGCCATTCTAAATCACCTCCTTTCGCAGATTGCTAAATGCTATCGATGATCCGCGAGGCGTTGTCCTCTCACTCCCAGCCCCGGAGGGGCGAAAGACTTTAGCCCATGGCGCGAGCCATGGGAAAAAATGGCAACATTGCACAGCCCCGGAGGGGCGTAAGAAACGAGGAACGGTAGTGTGCAACCATGGTGGGCCACGCGTGCCCACGTTACGGACCTTCGGTCCGACCGGGCCAACACGGCCCGGCTCCGAACGCGACTTTGTGAATCCATCATCCTGCTGTCCGATGCCGTCTCGATTTCACGCTTCTTACGCCCCTCCGGGGCTGGTTGCATCTGCTACGATCACAACCCACGGCTCGCGCCGTGGGCTAAGATCTTTCGCCCCTCCGGGGCTGGGGAGGGAACCGGCCGCACCGCAGGTCTCGCCACTGCAAAAAAAGACTCCGGTGGAACTATCTCCGGCAGTCCAGCTCCCGCATGATCCGGTCCGTCTCCCGATATGCCTCCTCCACCCATTCCACGATCTTCTCCGGCTCGGGCGAGTATTCCAGTTCTATGCTGACGGTGCGGTCGTAGCCGGTGTCGCGGATGTGGCGGAGATAGTCCTGGATGGGCGTGATGCCGCGGCCGGGGGGGAGGTCGCCGTGGGTTGTGCCGTTGCAGTCGGAGAGGTGGACGTGGGCGATGCGGCCTTTGAGGCGCTGCACTTGCTCGGGGGGCGTGTGGACGAGGTGCAGGTGGGAGATGTCGCAATTGGCCTGGACGGCGTCACTGCCGACGTCGTTTAGGAATTTGAGCATGGTGTCGATGCTGTTCACGAGCGACAGTTTGAACGGCTCGAGCTCGATGGCGATTTCGACGCCCAGTTCCTTTGCCTGGTGGGCGCAGGCGCGGGTGTTCGTGACGGCGGTTTCCCATTGCGCCGCCGGGGGGATGACTTCCTGCTGCCAGATGTATTCGCCGAGAACCAGCAGCAGGTTCTGCGCGCCCAGCTCGCGGCAGAAATCGAGATGCGCGTTCACGCGGTCGATGCTGAACCGCTGCACGCTCGGGTTGAAGTCGACCAGCCCGAGCGCTACGCAGCAGACGCTCACGATCGGCAGCCCTGCCCGATCCGCGGCTACGCGTATCGACCGGCGCTCTTCGACGCTCAGGTCCAGTGGATCGGCCTGGATGTCGATCGTGTCAAAGCCAATCCGCCGGGTTTGGGTGATGCCGAAGTCAGTTCCTTTGCCGGCTTGTGCCCAGGCGGAGTTGATGAGGCCAAGTTTCATCGTGCGCTCCAATATGAAATTTGCGATTGCTGATTTGCGATTTGCGATTGGGGGATCATGTTGCGATCTCGGTGATTTCAACGGCGCGGTGTTCTTTGACTGACAGATAGCAGGCATCCACGAGTGCCATGGTCAGCAGATTGTCTTCGCCGCTGAGGTGCGGCGCACGTTTTTCTTCTAAAGCGCACAGCAAGTCGGCCATTGGGCCGGCGAAGGCGTCGGGAAACCAGACTTCGTTCCAACGCGGCTTGTGCCAGGTGCCAGGATGTCGGCGGGTGGCGTAGTCGAGAGTCGAAGGCGTGCGGGCGGGGTAGGAGGGCCAGCCGATGGTGCCGCGGGCGAGGCCTTGTGTGCCTTCGACGCGCCAGCGGATGCCCAGGTCGGGCTCGGCGCCTTCCACGGATGGTCCGGCCCATACGTCGTCGAGTGAGGTGGCGCGGAGGCCGCTGTCGTATTCGAGAATGGAGAGGCAGATGCCGTCTTCGTGGGGAAACTTTTGTGCGGTGCGCGGGTCGGGTCGCACACTCGCGAAGACGCGGCGGGGATTACCGAAAAGATAACGGAACGTATCGAGGTGATGGATGCTCATGATGCGCAGCGTCACCCAGCCGAGGCGCTGCTGCCAGGGCATCCAGTGCGGGATGGCGCGCATCTCGATGGTCGCGAGAACGGGGTCGCCCAGGTCGCCGCGGGCGAGGAGGCTCTTGCAGGCGCGGATCGATTGATCGAAGCGCATGTTCTGATTGACCGCCAGCGTGATGCCCGCGTCCTCGCACATCCGCACGATTTGTTTGGCCTGGCTGTAATCCATTCCCAGCGGCTTTTGTGCGAGGATGCCGCGGATGTGGCCGGAATGCTTTATCGCCTCGGCGACGACTTCCAGTTGCACATCGGGCGGGACGGCGATGTCGAGCACCTCGACTTTCGGGTCCTTGAGGAGATCACGCCAGTCGCTGTATACCGTGTTGATCCCGTGGCGCGTCGCGGCAGCCTGCGCCTTGTCGCGGCTTCGTGAGGCGATGGCAACCGGGTTGAACCCGGCGGCCCGATAGGCCACAAGATGACAATCCGCCATGATGAATCCCGCGCCGATGCAGCCGATGCCGGGGGAGCGGTCGGCGGGGAGCGGGGGGAGGTAGTCGAGGGCGTCGGGATGGGTCATGGGAATAGAGAATGTACGCCGCACTGCAAATACCGGAGTCAGCGTGGCGGAATAATTCACGATACAAGGGCGAGCGGGCCGGGTCTAGAATCAGTGGGGGCGACGTCGGGCCGGTGCGGACGTGGAGGAGCCATGGCAATCGTGACATGCCCCCAATGCGGGGCGAAGAACCGGGTGGACGAACGCGGCCAGACGATGCAGCCGGTCTGCGGTCGGTGCAAGACGAAGCTGAGCGTGGGCAACGGCGCCCCGGAAGGCGCGAGGGCGGGCAACGGCAAGCCGCGGGTGGTTACGGATGCGACGTTTGTGCGGGAGGTTGTGGACGCCGCTCCGATTCCGGTGTTGCTGGACTGCTGGGCGCCGTGGTGTGGGCCGTGCCGGATGCTCACGCCGACGATCGAACAACTGGCCGCCGAGGCACGCGGGCGGTGGGTGGTCGGCAAGCTCAACGTGGACGACAACCGCAAGGTGGCTTCGCGGTTTCACATCGACAGCATCCCGACGATGCTCATCTTCAAGGGCGGGAAACTGGTGGACCGGATCGTCGGTCTTCAGTCAAAGGCCGCGATCGAGAAACGCCTGCTGGCCAAGGCGTGATTACGCCTTCACGGGGCCGGTTGAAGACAAGCTTGATTGCGTTTGCCGGTCAGAGGAAACGCACCGGCTTCTCCCACACGGCGAGCACGAGGCAGCCCGCCGTGCTGAGGATTTCGTGGGTGGTGCCGGGGGGATGGATGAGGAGGGTGCCGACTTCGTGGTGGCCGGTGTCGTCTTCCTGAGAGCCGCGGAGCACGAGGATGTGCTCGTAGCCTGCGTGCTCGTGTCGCGGCAGGCGTGCGCCGGGGGCGTAGCGGAGCAGGGCGGCGGACGCGCCCTGCGCGTTGGAGTAGAGCCGGTGGATTTCGATTCCTTCGCGGAACTTCTCCCAGTGGACTTCCACGTCGAGCGCGGGGGAAAACAATCCGGGGAAAACCATGACGGGCAACAGGGCGCTATCCATGCACGCTCTCCAAGCCGCCCAATAATCTCGGACGAACTCGCCGTACGTCGGCGATCCTCCTTGCGCGGCACAACTCCAGCCTAATCTTTATCGTCGGGGGAAGGTAGCCCTCGTAGTCTCGGGCTACTCCTTCTCGCGAGGCTAATGTTCTATCGGCCTGAGTGCTTGTTTAGCCGTCCCGCTTGCGGGACGTTTTCCTTTCGCTGTCGCGAAACGCGCCTCGCAAGCGAGGCGGCTAAACGGTCGAACTCGCCCGGACTTTGTCCGAGCTAGCGGGGCAGCAAGCGACCGCCTTTACTCGTGTGCTTGTGGCAACTCACGCAGGCACCGGCGCGGCGGCTGG
>JAQGHP010000258.1 GCA_028288775.1 Phycisphaerales bacterium
AGACTTACCATACACCCGATCCGGCCGTCATGCCGCCGCACGCCCGTTTTTGCGATGTGCAGTCGGCTCGCCCATGGCCGGGGAAGAGGGTGTATCCACAAAGCCGGGTCCCGGTCAATGAAATTGCCGGATTATCTTACCTAAACTATTTTCTGCATCGAACGGCGTCAGGCAGCCCTTTAGCCAAAGTGCGCCGTCGTTGGGCACAAGTTCGTGTCTCTTCGAAGCCTACGGGAAATGCACGCGAAGGCTATCACTGCGGTCCGCCGCGCCAGGCGGTCCCGCCCGAGCACCTCGTTCAGACAGTTACGCTCGCGCCAAGGAGTGGTTCATTGCCAAAATCGCGTTAGGACGCATTATATTATCGAACGCCTTGAGCCCGCAAGCGCTACCCATATCCTAATTCGTCAAGATCGTCCTCGTCCAATCCAAAAAGGTGGCCGATCTCGTGCAACACGGTTATTCGGACCTGCCGCACCAACCCCTCCTCGCTGTCGCTTGCCCGCTCGACGTCCTCCTGAAAGACGTAGATGACATCCGGCATGACCCCCGAGTGCTCGACGCTGCGCTCCGTGAGCGGCCGCCCGTGGTAAAGGCCCAGAAGCAGCCCGTCGCGCCCCACCCCTGCGCGCTTTCGGTCCGCGGGTGTCGAGCGGTCGCGCACCTCGACCGGCACCTCCTCCAGGAACTCCGCGAACTGCGCCGGCAACTCGGCCAGCGCCCGCTCGACAAGCTGGGAAAAATGCGCTTTGCTCACGTGGTAGGCCATCGCTAGAATCCTCCCCATCGATCTTAGACGTGCGATGCGGGCCGGAGCAGGGGGAGTTTTGTCCTTTCGCCATCGCCAAATCCCGGTTCCGCCGGAAGGATGTGCATGCGAGCGTTTCATTTCCCGCCGACACGTTATCTGCCTCTGATCGCGATCGTGCTGCTCGCGGGTTGCGGCACGCCCAGTTTCCTTATCACCCCCGTCGGCAATACCAACGAATTGAATGAAACGGAAGTCGCGCCGGGCAAGGGCTGGTCGCCGGGGAAAGTCGCCATAATCGAAGTCGAGGGAATGCTGGTCAACGCCAAGACCGGCGGCCTTCTCCAGGCCACCGAAAACTCCCTGAGCCTCTTCACCCAGGAGCTGGAACTGGCCGAAAAGGATTCCTCGGTGAAGGCGGTCGTGCTGCGTGTGAATTCGCCCGGCGGTACGGTGTCGGCGTCCGATGCCATGTACCAGATCCTCCGCCGTTTCAAGGAAAAAACCAAAAAGCCCGTCGTCGCATCGATCCAGGAAGTCGGCGCGAGCGGCGCGTTTTACGTGAGCTGCGCCGCGGACAAGGTCTATGCCCAGCCCACCAGCATCGTCGGCAGCATCGGCGTGATCTTCGAGAGCCTGGAGTTCTCCGGCACCCTCGACAAATTCGGCGTGCATGCCTGGGCTCTCACCAGCGGTCCGCTAAAGGAAATGGGCTCCCCCTTCAAGCCCTTGGAGCCGCGCGAGCGCGTGGTGATGCAGGAGATGGTGGACGAATACTTCTCGCGGTTCGTGGAGGTCGTCCGCTCCAACCGCCCGATCAAGGAGCCGGTGGTCGCGAACCTTGCCTTATATAAAGCGCACGACTACGCGGGAGATTTCAGCGGCCGCGTTTTCAGCGGCGAAGAGGGCAAGCGCCGCGGCCTCGTCGACGAAACCGGCCTGTTAAATGATGCGATTGACGCGGCAAAAGCCCTTGCCAACTCGCCCAATGCCAAGGTTATCATGTACAAGCGGCCGTACGGATACTCCGGCTCGATTTACGCCTCTGGCGCAATCCCCCCGCCCAAGGCAAATATCACGATGATCGACGTGCCAGGCGCCGCGTCGTTCGTTCCGGCCGGGTTTTATTACATGTGGCGCCCGGGGATTTAGATTAAGTGCAGAGTGCAGAGTGCAAGGTGCAGAACTGAATGCAAAATGCAAAAGTCAAAATGAAAGGCGGTAGGTTGCCCTCACCGCGTAGCGGTCGGACCGAAGGTCCACCCTCCCGCCGCTTTGCATTTTGCACTTTGCATTCATCCACCCGTATTCTCTGCCCTTGCCCGCAGCCTTTTGCCCAGAACTACGCAACCGGCAATTGACATGATTTCCATCACCTGCACCCAGTGCCAGACGCTCCTGACCATCGACGAGGCCTTCGCCGGCGGCGTCTGCCGGTGTCAGCATTGCGGGACGATCCAGACCGTGCCCGCCCATCTGAAAAATAACGGATCTGCCCCCGCCCCATCCGCCCCCACGTCGTCCAAAGCCCTCTATCAAAACAAATCCCGCTCCTCCGGCAACGCGCCCCCGCAGGGCGGACCGCGCGAACTCGATGACCTCGCGCAAGCCGTCGCCAGCAGCGGCTTGAGCAACAGCGGGCTCGGGGGCAGTGGCAGCGGCTTGAGCAACTCCGGATTCCACGCCGCCACCTCCCGCACCAGCCTGCGCGCTGCCGGCCCCGCTCAACCTGCCGCACCGGCGCAAGCGCCGCCACAGGAACAGCGCGAACGCAAGTCGGTGCCGCTGGTCCCGCTTCTGGTCATCGGCGGCGCGATTCTCGTCGTGCTCATTGGCGTCTGCGTCTTCCTCGCCTTCCGCGGAAATTCCAATTCAACGAATTCCACCG
>JAQGHP010000076.1 GCA_028288775.1 Phycisphaerales bacterium
GCGCCGGAACGTCCGTGGCTGCCGGCTGCGTGGCCGGAGCGGCGGGTTTGTCCGAAGGGGCATCCGCGGCCAGCGCTGGGCGGGGCAAATATGCCGCGACGGGCAGGAAAGCGGCGGCGAGCAAAATGGCATTTTTCATGACGCGGTTCCTCCGAAATGGGGCGGCTTCAGCAGATGGTATGCGCGAACCCGGCAGAGGTTGCGAATACTTACTGATCGCCCTGGGCAACCAGGCTCCGCAGGCGGGCCTGGGACATGAAGAATTGCTGGCAGCCGGGCTCTTTGGGGTCTGCGGGCGTGCGCTGGACGTAGGAGCCGTCGGATTTCATGTCCCATGCCTGGCGGTGGTCGTTGAGCAGCACCTGCAGGATCTCCCAGACGCGCTGCTTGATCTTGGGCTGCTCGAGCGGGGCGGTGGCTTCGACGCGGGCCAGCAGGTTGCGGTACATCCAGTCGCCAGAGCCGATGTAGAAATCGCCGTCTTCCGCGTTGGTCGCGCCATTGCGGAAATAGAAGATGCGCGAGTGCTCGAGGAAGCGCCCGATGATCGATATCACGCGGATGTTCTCGCTGAGCCCCGGCACGCCCGGGCGCAGGGTGCAGAACCCGCGGACGATCAGGTCGATCGACACGCCCGCCTGCGACGCGCGATAGAGCGCCTGGCAGACCTTGCGCTCTTCGAGGGCATTCATCTTTCCGACGATGTGCGCCGACCGGCCGGCTTCCTTGTGGGCAATCTCGCGCTCGATCATCTCAAGGAAACGCGACTGCATGTTCACCGGGGCCACCAGCAGCTTGCGGTAGTCGCGCTTGAGCGAGCGGCCGGTGAGGTAATGGAACAGCTCCACCACGTCCGTGGTCAGTTGCGGGTCGCAGGTGAGCAGGCCCAGGTCGGTGTAGAGCCGGGCGGTGGAGGCGTTGTAATTCCCGGTGCCGATGTGGGCGTAGGAGCGGATGCCGTCCGTATCCTGGCGGACGACGAGGCACGCCTTGGCGTGCGCCTTGAGCCCGACGATGCCGTAGACGACATGGACGCCGGCCTTTTCCAGCGCGTTGGCCAGCAGAATGTTCCGCTCCTCGTCGAAGCGGGCTTTCAACTCAACCAGGCAGACGACCTGCTTGCGCGCCTCGGCGGCGCGGATGAGCGTGGGGATGAACGGGCTGGCGTCGCCCGTGCGGTAGAGCGTCATCTTGATCGCCAGCACCTTCGGGTCGGCCGCGGCGGTCTCGATGAACCGCTGCACGCTCGCGGTAAAGCTCTCGTAGGGCAGGTGGAACAGCACGTCGCCGTGCCGGATGACGTTGAAAATGTCGGCGTCTTCGTCCGCCAGCGCCGGGGGCGGAACGGGCGTCCAGGGCTCGTAGCGCAGGGCGGGGAGATTGAGGTCGGACACCGGGCGGAGATCGTCGTAATCGAGCTCGGCGGGGAGTTGGTAAACGTCCTCGGCCGTCAACTTCAGCTCGCGCATGAGAAAGTCGAGCATCCACGTGTTGGTATTGGGGCCGTATTCCAGCCGCACGACTTTGGCGAAGCGGCGCTGGCGAAGCTCTTCCTCCATGAGCTCGAGCAAATCCTCGGCGTCTTCCTCGTCGCGCTCGATGTCGGCGTTGCGGGTCACGCGGAAAGGCATGACGTCTACGACGGCAAGATCGGGGAAGAGGTCGTCAAGGTTATGGCGGATCATCTCCAACAGGCTGACGAACCGGAATGGCTTACTGCCGGTCGCGCCCAGTTGCACCCACTTGGGCAATACCTCGGGCACCTTCACCCGCGCGAACAGGTTTTCATGGCGGTCGGGATGATGCAGCACCACGCCCAGCGAAGTGCTGAGGTTGCTCATGAACGGGAACGGAATGCCCGGGTCAACCGCCAGGGGCGTGAGGATCGGGAAGACGTTGGCGCGGAAGTAGAGGTTGGCCTCGTCCCTTTCGGCGTCCGTGAGTTGTTCCCAGTCGAGCAGATGAACGCCATTGGCCGCGAGCGCCGGGCGCAGGACGTCCGTGTAACATTGCGCCTGCCGCTCAAGCATGGGGATGACGGCCTGGCGGATCGTCGCCAGCGCCTGGGAGGGGACCAGCGCCTCGGCCGAGCGCGACACCACGCCCGCGACCACCTGCCGCTTGAGCCCGCCGACACGTTTCATGAAAAATTCGTCGAGATTGGACGTGAAAATCCCCAGGAACCGCAAGCGCTCCAGCAGCGGCGTGCGGTCGTCGAGCGCCTCGTGCAACACGCGGCGATTGAACTCCAGCCAGCTCAAGTCCCGGTTCAGGAAATCCGGCTGCGGAGCTTCGCTGGGCGCGTTGGCGGAGGGAATCGATTCTGCGATCTGTTGTGTGCCCGTACCATCCACGAATGACGTCCTCTCGCGCTGTCCTCAACCCCGCAGCTCATCTCATACTGTAAGCCTTATCGGGGCGGAACGTATAGCTCAACAGTATTAAGGCCGTGTTTAGATGTTAAGCTAGTGTTTAGGGGCGGGAGACGGTTGGAGCCGGTTCCGCCGGGGAATCCGCGACGTGCAGGAGCTCGTTGCGTTGCAGGATTTCGGTGATCGGTTTGCCGTCCATGTCGCGGGGATTGGTCGGGATCGCCAGGAGCCAGCAGACGGTGGCGAAGGTGTCCTGCGTGTCGATGACGAGCTTGGGGTAGGTCGTGAGGTCCAGGTTCTTTTGAATGCCCGGCCCGACCGCGATCCACGGGATATGGCGCGAGCGGGGGTCATCGGGGCCGTGCAACCGGCCGGCGCCGCCGTGATCGGAAGTGAGAAGGATAAAGGTCGAGCCCGTCAGCTTTTCGTCATCGAGCGCGCGAAGCACGGAGCCCAGCGCCCCATCCGCCTTCTCCACCGTCTTGATCTGGATCGGCGTGCCCCAGCCCTTGGCGTGCCCGACGTTGTCCGTGCTGGGGAAGTGAACGAACAGCACCTGCGGGCGGTGCTTGTGAATGATATCGACGGCATGCTCGGCGACCTCGGCGTCCTCCGTCTTGGTCTCATCAGGAATGAATGCCCAGTCGAGCGTGTACGGCTTGGCCAGTGCGGAGAACTTGGATTTTCCCGCGACCATCGCGGTGGTATACCCCGCCCGCTTGGCCACCTCGAAGAGCGTCGGCACCGCCGGGTAAACGGGCGTGAGAAACGGAAGATCGCGGTTCCACTCAATGCCGTGGTGGTTGACCTCGGCGCCGGTGAGCATGCTGGTATGGGACGGGAGTGTGATGGCGGCGGGCGTGGTCCGCGCCCAGAAGCTGAACGCCCCGGATTCATACAGGCGATGCATATTGGGCGTGTTGGCGCGGAGCAGCACGTCCGGCCGCAGGCCATCCACGCTGATGATCACGGCCCGCTCAATCGCCGGCACGGGCCGGGTGGTGGGCAGCGCGCGCGCCATCCCCGCGGGCTGCGTCGCCGGAGCTCGGACCGAAGTTTCCGCGCGTGCCGAAACCGTTCCGCCAATGGCGACGATGAGGCTAATGTAGCGCGCGATCCACTTCATAGCGCCGGTTCCGAATGAATGCCGTTCCGGTCGAAGCCCCCGCCGGAAGTATACCCAGTTTACGGGGCGGAACTCGATGCGAATTCGCCGGGAATTCATTATCCGGACGTACGGATTGGGTGGATGTTGTGTTCGTTAAGTTTGGGTTATGGGGCCCCTCCCAATCCCCCTACCCCTCCACATTCTCCGCCGGCCGATTACAATCTGGCACATGCCAACCCGCCTCATCGAGATCGTCGAAGGCCTTCCGCGCAGCAAGATCGTGCTCGTCGGGGACCTTATGCTCGACCGCTACCTCTATGGTAACGCCGAGCGCCTGAGCCCTGAGGCCCCGGTGCCGGTGCTGCATTACCAGAAGGAAGAACTGCGCCTCGGTGGCGCGGGCGGGGTCGCGGCCAATCTTGCGGCGCTGGGGGCGGAGGTGGACGTCATTGGCGTCGTCGGCAACGACGACAACGGTGTGCTCATTCGCCAGCATCTCGAAGCCTGCGGCTGCCACGCCAACCGGCTCGTGCAGGCGGACGGACGGCCGACTACGTGCAAAGTCCGGCTCGTCGGTCTTGCCCAACACCGCCACCCGCAGCAGATGATGCGGCTGGATTTTGAAGAGCATCGGCCACTGGATTCGGACGTGATCGACCGGATCGTGGAGCAGGTCGCGCGGGCGCTCGACGGGGCGGCGGTTCTTTGCATCGAAGACTACAACAAGGGCCTGCTCAACGGCGACCTTTGCCCGCGGCTCATTGTCCTCGCGCGGCAGAAAGGCGTGCCCGTTCTGGTGGACCCCGCGAATCTCTCCGACTATTCCAAGTACAAAGGCGCGACAGCCCTGAAGCTCAACCGCACCGAAACCGAAAAGGCCACCGGCCTGCCGGCCCGTGATGAATCCGAGTTTTCGGTAGCTGCCGCGTGGCTCGTGAAGAACCTCGGGCTTGAGGCCGCTGTGGTCACGCTCGACAAGCACGGCGCTTACCTCGCCACCCGCGGCGGCGAAGGCGTGTGGCTCAAGACCCGCCAGCGGCAGGTGTACGACGTGACCGGCGCGGGCGACATGGTGCTGGCGATGCTCGCGGTCGCCCGGGCGGCGGGGGCGAGCTGGCGCGAATCGGTCGAACTGGCCAACGTCGCGGGCGGGCTGGAAGTGGAGCGGTTCGGGTCCGTGCCCGTGACGCCGCCGGAAATCATCGCGGAGCTTTTGGGCGAGGCCCAACTCCGCATCGGCAAGGAACGCACGCTGTCGCGATTAACCGCCGAGCTGGCCCATCACCGGTCGGCGGGGAAGAAAGTCGTCTTCACCAACGGCTGCTTCGACCTCATTCACCTGGGCCACGTGCAATACTTCCGCTTCGCAAAAGCCCAGGGCGACCTGCTGGTGGTGGGCGTCAATACGGACACCAGCATCCGCCGACTCAAGGGTGAGAAGCGCCCGATCCAGTCCGAGGCCGACCGCCTGATCGTGCTCGAAGAGCTGGCGAGCATCGATTATCTGGTGCGCTTCGGCGACGACACCCCATTGGAACTCATTGCCGCGATCCGCCCGGATGTGCTGGTGAAAGGCGCTGATTACAAAAAGGAACAGGTCGTCGGCTGGGACACGGTCGAAGCCTACGGCGGCCGCGTAGCCCTCGCGCCATTGGTGGACGGAAAGAGCACATCGGCCGTGATCAAAAAAATCGTCGAAGCATACGGGCCGGCGGAGCGGGTATAGGGCTCCGCCGCTTCGACACACCGCGATGCGGAAAACCGCGAAGCCGCGAAGACGGACGCCAAGAAATGCGGGAATGTGTCGCCACAGATGAACACAGTTGAACACGGATGAGCAATGTAGGGCGGGCGTACTCGCCCACCGTCTTCTCGATCGGGACTTGGCGCGAAATCCAGTGGTGGGCGGGTACGCCCACCCTACGCGCCTCGCGGAAAAACTCTAACATGACACAGGCGTCCCGCCCGTGCCTGCTGCGCAAGAATTATCAAAGGCGTTTGGCAAAAGAATTCCCCTGAAAACTTCCCACGCCTCAAGCGTGAGCAGGACGCCCATGTCAAAATGAACGCCTCCCCATCCGTGTTCATCTGTGTCCATCTGTGGCGACTCTTCCCCGCATTCCTTCGCGTCCGTCTTCGCGTTCTTCGCGGCTTCGCGGTTTTATGAAGACGTGGCGGAGCCCGAGGCGCCCGCAGTTTCCAAGACGAAATTTGAGAACACGTCAAGTGGAGGACGACGGTGACGCGGCGAGCCTCGTCGGCGCGGATGGGGGTGCGCTGCGGCCGTTGCCCGTCTTTACGGGCTCCATCTTCTTTATCTCCGGGACGAGCTTTTGGCCGCGGGCGGCTTTGATGGCGAGGGCGCGGAGGTAGCGTC
>JAQGHP010000301.1 GCA_028288775.1 Phycisphaerales bacterium
TTTTCACTTTGCAATTTGCAATCTCGCGGGATGAGATTGCAAATTGCAAAGTGAAAACTGCAAAGTGAAAATTGGCGCTCTGAATCGGGCCCCTTCCCTCCTGAACCCTGACCCCCGAACCCTGAACCCTCCTCCCCCCTACTTTCTCATCTCCAAAATCACCTGCGTGATGCCCACCCGGATGAAATTCACCGCGATCGCGGCCAAAAGGACCATGACCAGCTTGCTCATGGCGTTCAGAACGATTACACCGATTAGCCGTGCGAGGTGGCTTGAGAACATTAGCACGGCCAGCAGCAGGGCGAAGTTGATGGCGAGCGACAGCGTCGTCATCGCGTAGCCCTTGGTGCGGGCGAGGACCAGCACGGTGGTGAGCGTGGCGGGGCCGGCGATCAGGGGCGTTGCCAAAGGGACGAGTCCGACGAGATACGGCTCGTCCACCGCGGGCTTGCCGGGGCGCAGGAGGTCGAGGACGGCGAGCACGAGCAGGAGAATGCCGCCGGCTATTTGGAAATCGTTTACGGAGATGCCCAGGAAGGTGAAGATCGCGCCGCCGAGGAACATGAAGGCGATTGCGATGATGGTGGCGGCGGACACCGCTTCGAACGTAACCCGCCGACGGTCCGCGGGGGGAAGCCCCGCGGTCAGCGTGAGAAAAATCGGCAGCAACCCAAACGCATCCACCGTAACAAACAGCGGCAGAAACGTCTCGAGCAGGGAATGAGCCCAGGGGGGAAGGGTCATGGAATCTTATCCGCGTTCGAGCAGGACGCTGCCGTCGCCCCGTCCTGTCGCCCGCCACTCGGGGGGAACGTACGTCGTCGCTTCCGCGTCCACGAGCAACAACGGACCTGATCTCGGGCGCGGCACGAGATCGCCACGAGAAACCATTTGGGCGCGCACCGGGCCGGCTTCGGTCAGGAGATCGGTTACTGCATTGTGGAAGCCCTCGGTGGCGGCGGGAAGTTCCGGCAGCCGCAATTCCGGCGAGCGGCCGATCCGACGGACGCGTAGCGTCACGATCTCCACGGACCGGCCCGCCGGGGCTTGTCCGTAGAGGGTGCGGTAGGATTCTACGAACTGCTCTTCGATATGCTGGCGCGAGGGCCGTTCGACGCGGACTTTGATCTCGTGAGATTGCCCACGGAAGCGGACGTCGGCCCACGCTTCCAGGGCGGCGGTTTGCTCGTAGGGGATCAGGTCAATCGTCTCGCCCGAGATCGAGCCGAACTCGGCGGGGAGGCGGGAATCGTCGAGCTCTTCGCCCAGGTGGATCACCGTCTTGGAGGCATCCGCCACGGGCGGGGCGACGACCATTCCCAGGGCGCTGAGCACGCCGCAGTACGGGGGGACGAGCACGCGGGGGATTTCCAGGGCATCCGCCAGCGCGCAGGCGTGGAGGCCGCCCGCGCCGCCGAAGCTGACGAGCGTGAAGTTGCGCGGGTCGTGCCCCCGGCGACTGGTGACGGCACGGATCGCCCGCTCCATGTTCGCCTCGGCGACCTTCACGATCCCCAGCGCCGTTGCGACCAAATCCTTTCCCATTGCATCCGCGAGCTTCGCAATTGCACCTCGGGCGAGTTCCGGCTCGACCCGCATCGCCCCGCCCAAAAACCGATCGGGCAGGATGCGGCCCAAAACCAAATTCGCATCCGTCACCGTCGGCTCGACTCCGCCCCGGCCGTAGCAGGCCGGCCCCGGCATCGCCCCCGCCGACCGCGGCCCGACGCGCAGCGCCCTCCCGGCATCGAGGTACGCCACCGACCCGCCGCCCGCGCCGACGGTGTGTATGTCGAACATCGGCAGGCCGATGGGCAGGCCGTCCACGGTGGTGGACGTGGTCCACTGTGGCTGGCCGCCCTGGATCGTGGCGACATCGGTGCTGGTGCCGCCCATGTCGTAGGTGATGACGTCAGGGAATCCCGCGGCCTTGGCGACGAACGCCGCCCCGAGTACTCCCCCCGCCGGGCCGGATAGCACGAGCCGGGCGGCGGATTTGATAGCCTCGGGGATGGAAAGCGTGCCGCCGGCGGAGTGGAGGATTCGAAGATCAGGGTTCAGGGTTCGGGGTTTAGGGTTCAGGGGGGACAGCGAATTCGGTATGGTGTGGTCGTTTTCGTATCCCGATCCCTGAACCCCGAACCCTGACTCCGTTCCGCCCTCAACCCTCAACCCTGAACCCTCGGCGGTTCCCTTTTCCAGCGCCGAAAGATACTCCGCCACCGTCGGCCGCAGCGCGGCGTTGATCACGGTCGTGCTCGCGCGCTCGTATTCGCGGAATTCCGGGAGGACGTCGCAGCTGAGGCTCACGTTCAGCCCCGCGGCTTCGCACTTGCGCGCGACGAGGCGCTCGTGGGCGGGGTTGATGAAGCTGAAAAGCAGGCAGACCGCGACGTGCCGCAGGCCGCGGGATTGAATGCTGGCGATCAGGCGGTCGACCTCCGTTTCTTCCAGCGGCTCGACCACTTCGCCGCGGGCGCTGATGCGCTCGTGGACGGTGAACCAGTTTTCCTCGGGCGTGAGCGGAGCGGGGCGGGTGACGTGCAGCGCGTAGAGGTCGGGGCGATTTTGGCGGCCGATCAGGAGCATGTCGCGGAAGCCTTCGGTTGTGACGAACGCGACGGGCTCGCCGGCACGTTGGAGGAGGGCGTTGGTGGCGACGGTGGAGCCGTGGACGATTTGGAGTATGTCCTGGCGTGCGGGTGAAACTGCTGCCCCGGATGCGATTGGGTTGGAGGACACAGCCGGGGGCGGCTGTGCCACATTATTCTGAGCCACATTAATCTCGGTCGCCCGGCGCACGGCTTCGATCACGGCCAGATGAAAATCAGGGGGCGTGGAAGGGATTTTTACCACGTGCAGGGCCGAGCCGTCGAAGGCGACCAGGTCGGTGAAGGTTCCACCCACGTCCACCCCGATGCGCAACGGCGGGCGTGGGGCGGAATCGCTGCTGGCGGCGGTTTGTTCGGCGTTCCTCGGTGGCATAGAATCGGCACCCATGCGGCTTATCAACCCATCTCAACGGCGTCGCGCATCGTCCTACGCGGCGGGAGCGAGCTTACTTCTCGCAACGCTGGCCTGCAATTTCGTTCACGGCAATGCCGCCAGCGTGGACACGCCGGCCACAAACCCTTCGCCCGAGAAACCGGCCCCGTTTCATGTGGATGTGAAACAGACGGTCGAGTACCTGGCATCCGATGAACTGGAGGGCCGCGGCGTCGGTAGCGCCGGCCTCGACAAGGCGGCAGACCGCGTCGCCGAGGATTTCCAGAAGCTTGGGCTCAAGCCGCTGTCGGGCTTCAAGGATTATTTTCAGCCCTTTACGATGGCCACGTCGGTCACGCCCGATCCCAAGACCGCCCTCGCCCTGGGTGATAAGAGCTACCCTCTTAAGACCGACTTCATTCCCCTTTCCTTCTCTGCCGAGGGGGCATTCGACGCCCCTGCGGTTTTCGTAGGGTATGGGATCGCGAGCAAGGAGCACGACTACGACGACTTCGCCGGGACGGACGTGAAGGGCAAGGTCGTGATCGCGATGCGGTTTGAACCGCATAATGAAGCGGGCACCAGCCGATTCGCCAAGGAGGTTTGGTCCAATGAGGCACACCTGATTCACAAGGCGAAAGTCGCAGCGGATCATGGGGCGGCGGCGCTGGTGCTGATCAACCCGCCCACGTATCACGTCGGCGACATGCTCATGTCTTTCGGCTCGCAATTCCCCGGCGACAAGGCTTCGATCCCCGTGATTCAAATTCGCCAGCCCGTGGCGGATGCGTGGTTGCAGCAAGGCGCGCACAAATCGCTCAAGGCATTGCAGGAAGAGATCGACAAGAGCGGCAAACCCGCCTCCCAAGCGCTCGAAGGAGTGAAAGTTGCCGGTTCGGTGGTGATCCATCGCGACGAGAAGCAGGTGAAGAATGTGGTGGCCGTGCTCCCCGGCAAGGGCGAGCACGCGGACGAGTACGTGGTCATTGGCTCGCACTACGATCACCTCGGCTGGGGCGGATTCGGCAGTCTTTCGCCGGGCGCGCACGCGATTCACCACGGCGCCGACGACAACGCCTCGGGTACGTCCACCATGCTCGCGCTGGCCGACCACTACGCCCACGCCGGCCCGCAGGCTCGGACGCTTGTGTTCATCGCCTTCACCGCTGAAGAAGAGGGGCTGATCGGCTCGCAACATTTCGTGAGCCACCCGCCGGTGCCGCTGGAGAAAGTCGCGGCAATGCTCAACCTGGACATGGTGGGCCGCGTGCGGAACAACCAGGTTTACATCGGCGGCGCGGGCACCGCGCCGAGCTTTGACGCGTTTTTGAAAGAGGCGAACGTCGGTTCGCCGCTGGTGCTCAAGAGCTTCGGTCGCGGCGGATACGGGCCCAGCGACCACATGTCCTTCGCAATGAAAAAGGTTCCGGTGATGTTCCTGTTCAGCGGAATGCACATGGATTATCACCGCCCCACCGACACCGCCGACAAGATCAACTATGACGGGATGAAGGACGTCGCCGCGTTCGCGACGAAAATCGCGGACGACATGGTCGCGATGTCGCGGGAGAAGTATGTGGACGCCGCGGACACAACGGGCGGCATGATGGCGACAGGCGGCCACGGCACCGGCTCGCGCGTGACGCTGGGCGTCGTCCCCGACTACAGCGAGACCGACACCACCAAGGGCGTACGCATCACCGGCACCGTCCCCGGCTCCCCCGCCGAGAAGGCCGGCCTGAAGGACGGCGACGTCCTCGTCCACTTCGGCAAGGACAAGATCGACACGCTCTACGATCTCACGGACTCGCTGTCGAAAGCCAAACCCGGCGACAGCGTAAAGCTCGGAGTGATCCGCGATAAAAAGACGGTCGAGCTCGATGCGACGCTGGTGGAACGGAAGGGATAGTGCCGGATGGATTGCCAACGCCGGGGCCCTAGCTGCCGTGGCATGGGCGGCCCGCCCATGTAGTGGCATGGGCATCCTGCCCATGGTCACGGTACTCCGTGACGTTCGGCCGGTACTCCGGTCGAAGAAAGCCCGAGCGCAGCGACGCGTTCGACGCCGATGGGAAACCGCGGTGCGGAAAACCGCGAAGTCGCGAAGGGCGCGAAGACAGACGCGAAGAAGAGAAATGCCAACCGGTGAGATGTAGGTTTGGCCGTGCGAACACTTTTGCCGGGACACGAAAATGTTCGGCGGAGCCGAACCTACCGATGCAGGTCAACGCGGCGGAGTACCGCCCACGGGCGGGCCGCCCGTGCCACGAAAAAGGCCACGGCTCACGAATTCGAAGCGGACCGAACGCAATCGAGCGGCGATTTATCCATATGCAAAACGCCATCATCATCGTCGATCACGGCTCCCGTCGGGACGAGAGCAACAAGATGCTCGAACAGCTCGCGGCCCTATTCTTCGAGCGGTTCCGCGCCAAGTATGAAATCGTCGAGCCGGCGCACATGGAGCTGGCCGAGCCGTCCATCGCAACTGCTTATGCCCGCTGCGCGCGGCGCGGGGCGCAACGGATCGTCGTCGTTCCGTTCTTCCTTGGGCCGGGGAAGCACTGGACCCAGGACATTCCACGCCTCACCGCGGAGGCTGCCGGTCAGTTTCCTGAGACCACCTACCACGTTTCCCCCACCCTCGGGATCGACGACCTGATCCTCGACCTGCTCGACAAGCGCGCCACCCACTGCCAATCCCACGGCTACCTCTGCGACCTCTGCCAGGGCACGCTGCGAAGCGGAGAATGTGTTTCGGCGAAGAAGTAAGTGAGTCAGGGATTGAAATCCGAATTCCGAAAACCGAAACCCGAATGAAATCCCAAGTCCGAATGACGAAATCCGAATGCAGAGGGAGCCACGAATGAACACGAATGCACACGAATAAGAAGTCCCAATTCATTCGTGCCCATTCGTGTTCATTCGTGGCTTCCATCGGTTCTTCGTGGCATGCGCGAGATAGCCCATGGACCCGCCGCCATAACGGCATAAACACGGGCTATCTCGCCCGCGCCACGGGAAGAGAGAAACCACTTCGATGCCATCTGTTCGGATTTTGGATTTCGTCATTCGGATTTGATTCGGATTTCGGGGATTCGGAATTCGGATTTCAGGCCCAGGTTTCGGGGATTCGGATTTCGCACGGCGGGATTCGGATTTCCATCCCCCTTCCGACACCATTCACGCGCCCGCGACGGACGTTTCCCGTAGCTGTCCGCATGCGGCGTTGACGTCGTCGCCGCGGGTGTCGCGGGCGTGGGCGACTACGCCAGCTTCGCGAAGATGGGTGAGGAAGGCGACGACCCGCTCGCGGCTCGGGCGGCCGTATATTTTGCCGCTCAGGCCTGCGCCGATCGGGTTGTAGGGGATCAGATTGACATGCGCGCGGAAGCCGTCCATGAGCCGGGCAAGCATGTCCGCGTGGGCGTCCGAGTCGTTTACGCCGGCCAGCATGCAGTATTCGATCGTCACGACGCGGCCGGTGCAGGCGTGGAACCGTCTGGCGGCGGACATGATCTCGGCCACCGGGTACCTTCGATTCATCGGAACGACCATGGCGCGCGTGGCATCGTCGGGGGCGTGGAGCGACAGGGCCAGATGTACGTTCAGATCGGCGGCGGCCAGGGCGTCGATCCCCGGGACGATGCCCACGGTGGAAGCCGTCACCTGCCGCCAGCCCAGCGCGCCCATCTCCGGGGCGGCGATGCGTTTGATGGCGTCCAA
>JAQGHP010000307.1 GCA_028288775.1 Phycisphaerales bacterium
TGCACTTTTCCGGAGAGAGCGTATTTGGAACGAGCCAACGCGGTTCCGTCCGGTCGTTCTGAGGCGCACTCAACCGGTCTGCGTTCGCCCTTACGGGCTTTACCGCGAAAAGTGCAAAAGTCGAGGCTGCGCGTCGCGGCTAACCGCGACAGACCGGTTAACCGCGACGCGCAGCGGAGCGCGGTATGCGAGGGCAAGGGAGGGAAACGCGGGTGAAACTGCTCCGTCTCACCCCTCCCGTTTTTCGCCAGTCATGTAGGGTGGGTGTACTCGCCCACCATTGCACCCGCGGGCCATGACCGCACAAGACGGTGGGCGAGTACACCCACCCTACGAAATTCCTTTCATCCGCCTGCGGGTCTTTGCGTCGGGGCGTTCATTTCCTCCCCGGGCCCGCGACCGCAAAAAAACGTAGATAGATAAACAAGATTCCCCCACCCCCGTTTTGCTACTTACCGCCGCATGAGTAATTCATCCGATCCAGGCGGCGAATCCAATCTCCCCACCACCCTTAACCCCCCGGCGGCGCGGGTCGCGCCGCGGGCGTACATTTACGATGACGACGAGGAGGAACTTCTTCCCCCGATCGAAGTCGAGATCGACGACGAACTGCTTCCGCCGGAGGATGCCCCGGCGGAATTCAAGGAGCTACGCCGCACGCAGCAGCTCGCCTTGCAGCATCTGCTCGAGGGCAGATCGGTCGCGTGGACGGCGGAAATAAGCATGGTGGATCGGCGGACGGTCCACCGCTGGGTGCGCGACGACGAGCGGTTCAAGGCGGCGATGGAGGCCTGCCGGGCGCGGACGGTCGAAGACGTCCGCCGACAGTTGCTCGCCGCGGCCCCGAAGGCCGCCGCGGCGATTGCCGCGGCGGCGGACAAGGGGGACGCCAAGGCCTCGATGGCGCTGCTCAAGGCCCTGGGCCTCTTCGGCCCGCCCGCCGCCGCCCCGTCGACCGGTCCCTCCGGTCCGCCGACTCCCACGCCAGAACGAACGCGGCGGGATTCCGACGAACCCGCCGCTCCGGGCGACGTCCAAAGCGCCGCCAACCCAACACCGGCGGATGAGCCGGCCCTCATGTTCCATGGGGAAAAGTTCGACTGGCGAAAGGTCAAGCGCGTCCGCAAGCGCAAGGGCGGCTACCGGCTCGTCTACAAGGGCGAGGCGTACAAGCAGATGATGCGCGTCGCCAACGAGAACGCGATTCGCATGGGGGAAAAGTTGGGGTGAGTCCCCGGAAGTCATCCGCCCGACCAAGAGTGGTTCGCTGGTTTTCAGAGCCGGGGCGCCCCGGCTCCGAAACCCAGCCGCCGCGATGACCACTTGGCGTCACTGTTCCGCGCCGGGGCACGCCGGGCAGCGACACCGCCCCGGATCTTCGGCGGAGCTCCCGGATTCGGGTTGTGGGTTAGTTTGGAACGGACGGGTGCCACAGGTCGCGGTCCGTTTTCAAGTCCCTCCCCCGGTACGCCGGGGGAGGGCCAGGGTGGGGGCCGGCGGAGAGGGTTCAAGGGTTCAAGGGGTTCAAGAGTTCAAGGGGCAAAAACTCGTGAACCCTTCAACGTTGAACTCTTGAACCCTCCTCGCAGCCCCCACCCCTGCCCTCCCCCGGCGTACCGGGGGAGGGAGAAATGGCCGTTCCACACTCCGGACAACGCCCCGGCGTGGCGCGGAGGTCGTAGCCGCAAACGCGGCAGGCCCCTGGCGGCTTCTTGCGGCTCTCCTTCCGCTTCCTGACCACCCACCAGGTCGGCAGGACAAGGGTCACCAGCAGCGGCAGCCCCAGCCAGACGGAGAAGACGGTCGAACGACTTAGCACCATCACGACCTTGCGGTCCCCCGGGCGCAACAGCGTCGTTCGCTCCTCGCGCCAGTGCACGCCCATGGCATTCCAGCCGCTCACCTGGACGCCGTAGGGATAGCCCGGATACGGCGCGGTCGCGGCTGCCGGGTCGGGGGTGAGCCATTGAAAGTTGGAAATCGCCGTGTACCCGCCGTCGAGGACCAGCTCCTGGTGGATCGCGGCAGTGGGCACAACGCTCTGAGTTGGCCGCACTGGTCGGGCATAGCTCAGCACCCACAGCGCGCAAGTCACCACGCAAAGCAGCAGCGACAACGCGGAAAGAATCGTGAACACGCGACGGCGCATGGTACGATCATACCTCCCCAGAACGTGATCGCCCCTTTCCTGCAATTAAGAATTCAATCAAGGAAGTCTACCAGGAAATCAATCAGATCCTGGCGGGTTAGTCCGTATGTCTGCAGGCCCGCGGCGTACCCGGCCCGGCTGTCGAGCGAATTCAGTTTGACCAATTTGTTGTTCAACAGCACCGAGAACTTGTCAATCTTCAGCCCGGCTAGCCCGAAGGGCGCGCCGAAGTTTTGGTCCTGCACATTGCCGATGAGGACGTTCTGGATGTCGGACGCGCCGACGTAGCTGCCGACGTAATGGATTTTATGGTGCGAGGGGCAGTCGCTCGTGAAAGACTTGATGTAGCTGTAGGAAGTGTAGTCGGAATTGGTCAGCGGTTGCCCGAAAACGTAATTGGGACTGATGCCGGCGGTGATGTGGCTGTAGTAGGTGAACATTGTCTGGATGTTGCCCAGGTTGCCGTTGGACGTGATGGTGGAGTTTTCGATGGTGTTGGCGACCTTGAGCGACTCGAGGTTCCAGGAGTTGGCGGCGTAGGGGTTGGTGAGGTTCCACGTTGCGCCGTTCAGGTTGCCGCCGATGGTGGCCGTGCCAATGGAGCCGGCGGTGAGCGAGCCGCTGAAATCCTTTGCGACCGAGTACGTCCCGAGGGAGCCGAACGTCGCGCGGTAACCACTGTCGTAGGTTTTGGCGGAACCCTTAAGGGTCGCGCCGGGGACGTTCCACGATCCGGAGGCGGTCCCGCCGATGCTGTAGGTGTTGAGGGTATACCGCAGCCCGAAGGTGGGCGTGAGCGTGAGGTCAGCCTTGTAGTCGGAGGTGACCTTGAAGGCCCCCACGGTGTTCGCGGCGATCCCGCCGGCACCCGGGGTCGATTGTGTTACGGAATTGAGGTTCAAGGACTTGATGAACTCGTCAGAAATCACATGGGTGTCGGTCAGGTTGTTCATCTTAATCATGATCGCCGGGACGGCGGGGGCGGGGTCTGCGTCGATGAAGTGGATTTGCGAGTTTGCGAAATTCCCGCCGGTGAAGTTCACGAGCGGAATGCTCTGCGAGATATCGATGGTCGCGGCCGAGGCGTCGCCAAACATCATCTTCGGGGCGGCAACCAGGCTGACCGGCCCGTTTAGAAAGAGCGGCCGGGCATCGATCATTTTCATCCGCCCGGTGCTTTCGAATTTCAATAGCGGGACGTCGTTCGCCTTCCCCTTCACCACGACCGAGCTCGCGGCAATTGTATTGAAGAGTGACAGGTCGTCGATCTGGCTGACGGTGCCCGAGAGATTGATCTTGTTCCCGACGGTTTGGACGGAAACATTTTCGCCGGTGACGGTGAGCATCCCCACGATGTCGTGGAGTTGAATTCCGAAGGGAACGTTTTGTACGTCATGGGCCGAAATGGAAATGATCGGCGTCGCGATTGCCACCTGCACCGTATTGGTGAGCAACCGCCGACACTCCAGCGCCTCGGCGACGCATGGACGGTGCGATGAGGAAGACTCGGCAGTTCGCGTTTTGCAGATTTTGGCTGAACCGTTCATGACAAGCTCTCCAAATGCGGATGTGATGTGCGCTACACCTCACAAGATAACAGAAAATCCAACGCAAGCGAATATTTGCCCTCGTCAACGAGGAGGCTTCGCATCGATCTGCTGTAGGGCGATGCCCGGCGTCGTCCTTTCGCTACGACCTCCGCGGCACGCCCGACCGATGCCCTGAGTGCGGGGGGAAGTCAGGATGAGGGGATGAGTTGAGCAGGTCCGCCGTGACAAATCACATTGCCATGTGTGACATCTCGTCGCCCTATATGTGGAGGCTCTTGGTTCAACCCACCAGCACGTCCACATCGTCCGTCGTCATCGCCAGCCACCAGAGCACGGCCAAGGGGGCCAGCCTTCCGATCAGCAGGAGGCCGGCGAGCAGGAACAGGCCGGGGCCCACGACCGAAACGGGGTCGTTGGCGAGGCCGACGTTGCTGAGCGCGCTGATGGTGAGAAAGATCAGGCGGTCGGAGGGGAGTTGGGAATCGGAGACGGTGAGCAGTAGGAAGCCGGCGATGGCGATTACCAGATATGCGGCCGTCCACACGGCGGCAATGCCGAACACGCGGCCGGCGGGGCGGCCGCGGAGGGCGCTGTGGGTGCCGGTGATGAGGTGGTAAAGCGTCGTCGTTTTAATTCCGCCCGCGGTGCCGGCGGAGCTCGCGCCCACGGCCATCAGCAGCACCAGAACCCACTGCGCCACGCGGGGGAAGCTGTTGACGAAATCGACCCGAGCGCCGCCTCCGCCGGGGGTGAAGGGGAAGCCGGCGGTGCGGGCGTTTACCGCGGCGGCGGAGCTCGCGCCGATCGCCCAGCGCCACTGCGCGTGGGCATCGGCCGTGTTGGTGAAGGGACCCTGTGGGCGGAGGCAAATCAAAAGCAACACCATCGCGGCCAGGTAGGCGATTGCCGTGAGGGCGAGGACGATGCGCGAATGGGTGGAAAGCGATCGACGGCCAAGGGCCGCGTCGTAGAGTTCCATCAGCACGGGGAGCCCGAGCCCGCCGATGATGGCCAGTGGGAGGAGCACGCCCTGAGCCTGCCAGGAGGTGAGGGCGGGGACGAGTTTTTGTCCGCAGGTGAGTACGCCGCTGTTGCCGAAGGCGCTGGCGGATTGTTGGATGGCGTCGAAGCCGTTCGCGCCGCCGGTGAGGAGGACGGCCGCGCCCAGCAGGATCGTCAACAGATGCGCCGTCAACGCGGCCGTGACGACCTGGAGATCGGAGTAGGGCAATCGCAGCGCGCGCACGCCCGCGAGGCCGCCGACGACGAGGACGAAGAGGCTTCCGCCGAGGGTGAGCAGCAGAACGATGGCGGGGCCGCTGCCGTTGTCGGGGTTGAAGTCATTGACACCGACGGATTGTTGAAACCCGCCGAGCGTCGCGGAGTTGACGGCCAAAAACGTGGCGCGGTCGTAGGTAAGTTCTTCGCCATTGACCATGACGCCCGAGCGGTGGAGGGCAAAGGTGCCCAGGAGGATGAGGAGCAGGTAGACGGCGAGGAGGCCGAGCGAGATCGATCCGCCGCGGGAAGGCTCGGCGAGGGATGGGGAGGCGGCGTCGGCTCGGGCGGTGGAGGGCAAGGAATCTCCCGTGAGAAGTGCTGGGTGCTGAGTGCTGAGGGTTAGCTGGTATTGCCGCTCTCTATTACTCCACTGCGGGTCCGCGATCCAAGATGCTCCATAAATTTCCAGAGCCGGGGCGTGTCGCCCTGGTCGGTCCGCAGGCCCGTACTGATCTCCTCTCCCTTGTACTCGGGGGAGCGGGATAGGGTGAGGGGCGGTACGTCGAGTTGCGCCGGAATTCCGAACCTGTAGGGTGGGTGTACTCGCCCACCGTCCTTCGACCGCTTGAGTGTCAAATGGTGGGCGAGTACGCCCACCCTACATGGCTACATTGTCTTACTGCGAATCACACAACTTCACGTCCGGCCCCTCACCCCTGCCCTCTCCCCCGAGTACGAGGGAGAGGGAGAAAAGACGGAGCTTCGCTGCGACCGGGCCGGCACCATCCGGCTCCGAAGGTGCCAGTCGGGTTAAATTGGTCGGACAAGTAGGGGCACGCCCCCCGGCCTATTTGCGGGTTCACGACAATTGGCTCGCGCGAGTATCGTGGTAGTCACGAGGCGAAAGACAATGGCGAAAAACGAACCCCCCGCCGATCGCGATCGCGCACTTCGCGAGCATGTGCTGGAGCTATTGCGGGGCGGACACGCTCACGTGGAATTCGATCGCGCGGTCGGCGGATTGCCGGCGAAGTTGCGCGGGGCGAAGCCGCCGGGGCAGCCGCACACGCCCTGGCGGTTGCTCGAGCACCTGCGCATCGCGCAGCGGGACATTCTGGACTTCAGCCGGGACGGTTCGCACGTATCGCCCGACTGGCCCGCAGGGTACTGGCCGCCGGGCGACGCGCCGCCGAACGCCAAGGCGTGGGACCAGAGCGTCAGGGCCTTTAAGGCGGACTCGGCGGCAATGCAGGAACTTGTGACGAATCCCGCCACCGACCTCCTGGCCCCCATTCCCGGCGGCAAGGGACAAACCGTCCTGCGCGAGGCGCTGCTGGTGGCCGACCATAATGCCTATCACCTCGGACAGTTGATCATCATCCGCCGGCTTCTGGGGGCGTGGAAAGATTAAGTCGGCGCGTCGCCGGGAATGTGGCACAGCCGCCCCCGGCTGTGATTCCGCCGCAAGCGGAATGGAAAGATACAGCCGAGGGCGGCTGTGCCACCTATGGATTTCTTCGACCGGAATACCGATCGAACGTCGCGGAGTATCGCAACCATGGGCGAGCCGCCCATGCCACGGATGCAGGGCATTCGCGCAATTACGATTTCACGATGTGGTGGATCGCCAGCACGTACGCGGTCACGCCGATGCCCACGCCTGCGGCGATGATCCCGGCAACAAACGCCGTCCGCCGTCGGGTCATCGCGGCCACCGACGCCAGTGCGATCCCCAGTTGCACGAACGTGCCGGCGAAGTCGAGGGAATTCTTTTCTGCCAGCCGCCGATCGCTTTGGGCTATCTCCGCCCCCCGCTGGCCCTCCAATTCCTTCGCGCGCAGGGTCAACGGGTGCTGGCGGTCGCGCAACTCCTTGGCTGAGGCTTCCAACAGTCCACGAGCCGGGGCATCCGGCGCGAGGAGAATCAGTTGCGTCTCGACACCCCGGGCCTTAATGCTGTCGGCTTGGTATTCAGCCCAGACATCTGTCGCTTCCGCCTGATTCAGTACCGCGCGGGTGCTATGGTAGATCGCCTCATTGGCCAGCTTGGAGCCGCGGACGGTGAGGAAGCCCCCCACCGCCGCCAGCACGCCCGTGAGCATGGCGACGTAGCGAATCCACGGGGGCCCGGCCGCAAGGGCGGAGGTGCTCGACTCGGCAGTGGGTTGTACGACGGCGGTTGGGATTGCCACGGGTCACTCCAAAAACGTCGGAAGAACGCGCGGGTGGACAAGCGCCCAGAGCCATCCGGCGAATCGAAGCACCCCGCCCTCCTTCACCACTCCGATGCGTCCGCGGAAAGCCCTTTGTATCTACCCCTGCGTCCGCTGGTCAATTCCGGGGCCATGCTATGACGGTGTGACGACTCGCACCTGCACGCCCGGCACAAACGGATTTTCCCGGCGTGGCAAGGCCCATCACGCGTTGCAAATCGCCCCGTTTTGCCGAGTTTCCGGGCGTATCGTATATCTTTTTCGGGGCAAACCAATTCACCGGCAAGAGGAAAGTACGCGATGCACGAAGAAGATGTATTGCAGTCGCCGCGGCCGCACACGCTTACCGTACTGGTGCTGCTGGTGCTGGCGGCCCTCACCATCAGTTACCTGGCGGCGTACGCGCTGCCCGATGCGCTGGTCGCGTCGCAGATCATGCCACCCTGGCGGCACGACGTGGACCCGCGGCCGCATTGGATGCTCATGGGCTTCGCGTCGCTCTTCGGCTCACTGATGGGCATAAGCGGCTTCGTCCGCTTTTTGAGCTGGCGGCAACTTCGCCGAATCGATGCCACGGCGGACGAAGGAAAATAAGAGCCCGATGCGCGACGACTCCGCGCCCATCACGTTTCGCTCGGCACGCGGACCGCGCGGGATTCGAGCTTCACCGTGAGCTGCTGAAAAACGAGTGACGTGTTGACGTTCGAATCGAGGTACGATTCCGCCTGGGCGAGGGCGTCAATCGCGGCACATGCCGTTTCCAATTCGTGCGGGTCGGTATCTTCGACGAACCGTCGGCGGATGTGCTCGCCGGCCAGCAGCAAATAGAGCGTCAGGCCCTCGCGCGTCGCCTGGTCCTTGCTCGCGAGGTCGTCGCGCTCCAGTTGCTTTTGTGCGTACGCTTCCGCGGCGTTCTTAAAAAAGCCGGGCAGATCGTCCGGCGGACTGCCCGCGAAAAGGCCATCGATCTGCCCCAGCAGCGCGCGGGCGGGGACAATCACGCCGTCTTCAATCCATTTCAGTGCGACGCCCAAAGAGCCCCGAGACAACTCTGCCGCGTCGGCGGCCAGTTCCGCATCGATCCCCCGGCGGCCCAGTTCCTTCCGCACCCGCTCCACGTCCAGCGCGCCAAACCGCACGGTCTGGCAACGGCTGCGGATCGTCGCAAGCAGCGCATTCACCTGGTCCGTCAATAGCACGAGCAGCGTGCGCCCGGCGGGTTCCTCCAGCGTCTTGAGCAGGGCGTTTTGTGCCTGCGGGTTCATCAACTCGGCCTGCTCGATCATGAAGACCTTGCCCCGGCCCATCACCGCTTTGCGCCCCGCCGGTTCGATTAGTTCGGGGCGCAGGACGTGGATCGAAAGTTCAATGCCTTTCGACTTGCCCGTTTTATCGTGATAGCGGATGAGCTCCTTGGTGATGACGTGGAAATCAGGATGGTTCCCCGCCGCGAACACGCGGCAGCTTTCGCACTTCCCGCACGCCTCATCTTTTTTGGGGCTCTCACACAGGAAGAGATTCGCCAGCGCTCGCGCCGTCGCAGCCTTCCCCACCCCCACCGGCCCGGCAAAGATCAACCCGTGCGGCAAACGGTCCGCCAAGTACGCCTGCCGCAGCCATGTGATGGCGCGATCCTGTCCGAAAATATTCTGTAGCGAGTTCGCCGTCATTTGAAATCAATGTCCAAGCACCGGGCGCAGGAAGAAGAAATACGCCATCACGACCATCAACGCCAATCCGACGAGCATCGCGACCACGGAAATCAGCACGGCAATGTACGAGAACCACTTGTACGACGGGTCCGTTTCCGGCGGCCCGATGGGCTCCTCGGCGGGGACCCAATAATCCAACGGCTGCGGGTCGTAGGGCGGCGGCTCATCATCGTCACGCTCGAAGTGCGTCATGGGAGGATGCTATGCCGGCGGCAGTATGGTTGTCGCGAGAGAAGCCACCGCTCTCAAGACGTCCGCATGCACTTCCTCACGGCTGCGGTCGGCGGGAATCAACCGATACCGCATCGGATCGCCCTGCGCCTGCGCCAGGAAATTGCGCCGAACCTGCTCGTGATATTCCGGAGGCCGCTGCTCGATCCGGTCCTTGGCGCGCTTTACCCGCGCCATGCTTTGGCCCGGCGGCATGTCGAGAAGTATCGTCAGGTCCGGCCAGCGCCCGCGAATGGCCACGTCCGCGGTCGCGCGAATCTCGGCGGCCGTCAGCCCGTCGCCCCCAAGCTGATAGGCGAGCGTGCTGGAGACGAACCGGTCGCAGACCACAGTCTTTCCGGCCGCGAGCGCCGGCAAAATAATCTCCGCCATCATCTGGGCGCGAGCCGCCATGTAGAGCAACATCTCGCAGCGCATGCCCATCTCGCCATGGTCGGGATTGAGGAGTACGGCGCGGATCTGCTCGCCGATGCGCGTGGACCCCGGGTCGCGGACGGCGAGCACGTCAAGCCCCGCCGACGCGAGCGCAGCGCGGAGCATTTCCGATTGCGTGCTCTTGCCGCAGCCTTCGTTGCCGTCGAGCACGATGAATTTTCCGCGGAGGCCCGAGCAGTCTGCAGGGGATAAGGTGATCGGCCCACGTTGCTCATCGCGCATAAACCACCCTGGCCGATTCCAACACGGGAATGCGGATGAACGGATTGGCGTTTTGCTCCAACCCAACCCGCTCCAGGAGATCGACCTTTCGGCCGAATAGTGCCGTCAGCTCCTGCTCCATTCTAATGAATTCGAGCAGCGTGGGGCACGACCCGTCCTCGAACGTGACGAGCACGTCTACGTCACTCTCGCCCGACCGGAAGTCCTCCCGCAAGACGGACCCGAACAGCGCGAACTCCCTCACGTTCCACCGCTCGCAAAATGCGGCGATCGCGCCCATCGGCAATGCGATGGGCAGGCTTTGGAGTTTGTCGGCTTCGATTCCCGTCATATGCGTAACTATACCAGCGAACCCCTCCCCTTCCCACCTTGACCACCCGCGCAACGGTCCCATACATTGCAGGCGATGCAGAGCCCTTATGCCGACGTTCGCGAGCAGTTTCAGAAGGTCTTCGGCGCCGGTCCCGCGGGCGCGGGGAAGGTGCATGTGATCCGCGCGCCAGGCCGCGTGAATCTCATCGGGGAACACACCGATTACAACGACGGGTTCGTCTTCCCCATGGCCATCGAGCCGGAGGTGCGGATCGTTTGCCGCTCCCGGCCCGACGGGCTTGTGCGGCTGGCTTCCACCGCCTTTCATGACCAGATCGCCGAATTCTCCGTGCAACAGAAGATCGCGCGCGGGCAACCGAAGTGGGCGAACTACATGCGCGGCGTCGCCGCGGAGTTGATCGCGGCGGGCATTCCGCTCGTCGGAATGGACGCGTTGTATTCCAACACGCTCCCCGTGGGTGGCGGGCTTTCCAGCAGTGCGGCAATTGAAGTCGGCACCGGCCAGGCGCTGCTCACGCTCGCCGGCGTGGACATGGACGGCGACCGCCTCGCCCTCCTCTGCCAGAAGGCCGAGCACGAATTCGCCGGCGTTCCCGTGGGCATCATGGATCAGACCATCGTCGCCACCGGCAAAGCCGGGCACGCGATGCTGCTCGATTGCCGCTCGCTCGCCAAGCAGTTCGTGCTTCTCGACCCGGCGGAGCTGCGCGTCGTGATCGTCAACAGCATGGTGAAGCACGAACTCTCCGGCGGCGAATATGCCCAGCGCCGCCGCGAGTGCGAGGAAGGCGTCGCCCACTTCCGCAAGCAGGACCCCGACATCCGCGCCCTGCGCGACGTGTCGATGGCGCAGGTCCAGGCGGCCCAGGGAAAGTTGTCGGACGTAGTCTTCCGCCGATGCCGCCACGTCGTGAGCGAAATCGCCCGCACGACAAAAGCCGCCGACCTGCTCACCCAGCGCCACTACGAAGAAGCCGGCGAATTGATGGTCGAGAGCCACGCTTCCCTGCGCGACGATTACGAAGTGAGCACGGTGGAGCTGGACTTTCTTGCCGAGCAGGCAACGAAGGTAAAAGGCGTGTATGGCGCACGCATGACCGGCGGCGGCTTTGGCGGGTGCATCGTCACCCTCTGCCAGCCCCGCTCAGTCGAGCCGTTGATCGAGCATCTGGGCAAAAAGTACGGCGAGAAGTTCAAGATCGAGCCCGCCGCGTATGTCACCACGGCCACCGCGGGAGCGGCGGCGGTGGAATAGCCGCTCGCGGAATCTCACGGCCGTCTACAACCCGCGGTACACATCGCGGGCTTGCCCTGCTCGGCGGCGGTCATTTGCAGCGTCGCGAGCATGTATGGCGAAGCGATCTCCAAATCCACCAACTCGGATGAGACCCACAACTGCCCC
>JAQGHP010000329.1 GCA_028288775.1 Phycisphaerales bacterium
AGGGCTCATGCTCTCCCACGGGCTTGAAGCGCCGAGGGCTGGGTCGAACTCACTGGGCATCACCGCCGGCCCATGCCTGGGCCAACGGCTGTGGTATTGAAGTCGCTTGGGGGGAACATACAAGGGCAGGGGTGAGGGGCCGGGCGTAAGATTGCGTCAAGTGCAATGAACGCGCAACTCGATGTTCCGCCCCTCACCCGATCCCTCTCCCCCGAGTACGAGGGAGAGGGGACTAAGACCGGGCCCTCGGCCCGACCGGGCCGACACCCCCCGGCTCTGAAAACTTACCAAGTATTTTGGGTTGTGCGCACCAGACCGGTGGACGGAACATTTGTTCACACGCTGACCAGACTCACCACCGCGGTCGGCCCGCCGAAGCCGGCGGCGGAAATGATGCTGCGGTGAATCTGTCGCGATTCGAGCTCTCGATGAATTCTTACACAGCGAACCGGCAACGGCGTCGTGGTCTGCACGTTGGGCGGGATCAGACCGTGCCGATGGGCGAGACAATTGATGGTCACGGCCACCAGCCCCGCCGCTCCGAGGCTGTGACCGAGGGCGCCTTTATGGGAGTAGAGGCTTGGGGCTGGGTCTTGTGAGGAGACGACTGAGTCGATGGCGGCGAGTTCGATTGGATCGTTGGCGATGGTTCCGGTGCCGTGGGCGTGGACGAGGTCGATGGCGCGGGAGTCGATGACTTTGGCGAGCAATTGGCGTAGCAGCCCCCCTGCCGGGTCGGAGCCGGTGAGGTGAGTCGCGTCGCCGCCCATGGCAAAGCGATCGACCGCGGCCCAGGGACGGGCCTGCGCGGTTTGCGGAAGTTCGAGGCACACCGCCGCGGCGGCTTCGGAAAGGAGAAAGCCGGCGCGATGCTCGTCGAACGGCCGGCACCCGACGCCTTCGGGCGGGATCACGCCCAGCCGGCGGAAGCTGTGCAAAAATAGCGGATGCAACGAAGACTCCGCCGCCACCACGATCGCGCGGTCGGCCTCGCCCGAACGGATCATCAAAGCGGCACGGATGAGGGCGTGGAGCCCGCTGGCGCACGCCGCGGAAAGTGTGAGGCGCGGGCCGTAACCGAGTGCGAGCGATCGGGCGACGGCGTCCGCCGTATCGGCCAGGCCAAACACCTGCGACCGCCCCGCCGGCATGTTCGTCGTTTCAAAGTCGCATATGGGCGCCGGGCCGATCCACGCTTCGACCGGGCCCTTGCTGGTGCCGACGACGAGCGCCGCCGACTGGCGCTGCCCCGCGTTCCATCCGGCGCTCGCGACCGCTTCCAGCGCGACGCGCCGCGCGAGCATATTCACCCGTGGCTCATCGCCCGATTCGATCCCGGGCACCCGCGCGTGGTCGGTGATATGGCGGCCGGCGCACAGCCAGTCCCACGTCGCCGCGAGCGTGTCGCCCAGCGGCGTTGCGAGGCCGATTCCGGTGATGACAGGAGTGATCGACACAGCCTTGTGGTGGTCCGCCCAACCTAAAATGACCGGTAGAATTTCAGAGCCGGGGCGTGTCGCCCCGTTCGGGCCGCAGGCCCGCTCCGATCCCCTCTCCCCCGAGTACGTGGGAGAGGGAGAAAAGACGGAGCCTCGCTCCCACCGGGCGCTACGCGTGGGCCGTGCAGGATTCCGCGGCACAGCCCCCCTGCCGGATCTCGGATGTTTCACGGCCTTTCGTGGAGTTGGGATGTCCACCCTTAAACGGCACGCGGGGCTTTAGTCCCAGAGTGTCGAGCAGCTCGCGATCCGCATCATAATCGGGCGAGGGCACGGCCTTCGTCAGCATCTGTCCGGTTTCGCTGGAGAAGATCGAGCTGGCGCCGGCCATGAAGCACATCGCCTGATCGCTCGGCGACAGGTTTGCCCGCCCTGCCGATAGGCGCACCACGGAGGTGGGCATGAGGATGCGCGCGGCCGCGATCACCCGCACCGTGTCCCAGACCGGCACGTCCGGCTCATCGGCCAGCGGAGTGCCCGCGACTTTCGACAGCACGTTTACGGGGAAGGACTCGGGGTGCGGGTGCATCGTCGCGGCGGTGTGCAGCATCGAAATGCGGTCGGCGGTCGTTTCGCCCAGGCCGATGATGCCGCCGCTGCAAACCGTCACGCTCGTCTTGCGCACGTTGGCGATCGTCTCCAGGCGGTCGTCATACGTGCGCGTGGTGATGATGTTCTTGTAGTGCTCGCGGGAGGTGTCGAGGTTGTGGTTGTAGGCGTAGAGGCCCGCCTCTTCGAGGCGCTTCGCCTGGCTCTCGGTGAGCATGCCCAGGGTGCAGCAGACTTCGACGCCCAGGTCGTTGACGTCCTTCACCATTTCCAGGACGCGGTCGAACTGCTTGTTGTCGCGCACCTCGCGCCATGCCGCCCCCATGCAGACGCGGCTCACGCCCGCCGCCTTCGCCTTGCGGGCGATGGCCAGAACTTCGTCCTTCTCCATTAGCCCCGACGCCTTGACCTCGGTCTGGTAGCGCGACGACTGCGAGCAATAGCTGCAATCCTCGGGGCAGCCTCCGGTCTTGATGGAGATGAGCTTGCAGACCTGCACCTCGGCGGAGTCGTGAAACTGGCGATGCACGCCGGCCGCGCGGTACACGAGTTCCATCAGCGGCGTTTCGAATACTTCGCGGACTTCTTCGATCGTCCAGTCGTGGCGCACGCCGTGGTTGCCGCGCCGATTCGCTTCGCCGACCGCGCAGTGGCCTGTTTTCTCCGGCACAGCATTCTCCTTTAACAAATGGGAAGGCGGACAAAACCCGGGCGACTGACGAACGAAGATGCCACTGGCCGGGCGAACCCCGGCCAGTGGCACGCAATTGCTCGGGCACCATACCGACGACGTTACGGGCGCTTGGACTCTTTCATCTTGGCGAAGGCGGTTTGGACCGGCACCACGTCCGAGACTATCAGTGCCTTCTGCTGCGGGCTGAAAACGAAGACGGCCATCAGGCCAGTGCGCTTGTCGGTCACGTACACCGCGTCGCCGCCGGCCGGGGCCTTGGCGGTCTGGAGGGAGTAGTCGTTGTCCTGGATGGCTTCAGAAGCGACCACGCCGCGGGGGGCCAGGAAGTTGGCCGCCAGGAGGATCACCGCAGAGAGGGAGAGTACGCCGATGAGAAAGGTTTTCTTGTCCATGATGTTGTCACCTGAGCAGTCGGGAAGTATTGAACAAAGGTGCGCCGCGCGGCTCGCCATTAATGGGCAGCGGCGAACACGCGATTGAGGTCCAGCGGCTGCATGTCGATGATGTGCGGCTTTGCGCCGGCATCAAGCGTGCGGGCGGTGAGCCAGCCGTTGCGGGTGTCCACGATGAAGATCACCCCGGCGTTGCCGCCGTTGACTTCACCGGGAATCATCAGGTACTCCGAAGGCTTGAGCGAACCGGCGGCCGGGGCGGCGGCCGCGGTGCGCGTAAATGCGTTGCGGAAACAAAGGCTGGCGAGCAGAACCACGTTCAGCACGACGAGTGCGCACACTGTCTTGGATCGCATGTCGGCCTCCTCTAGAGGGGTTAAGATTCGTTAGTCCAGGTGGGAACGTTTCGCGTCCTTGAACATCACTGAGATCCCCAAAATACCCAGCGCCGTCAGCAGCAGGTAGATGGGCGCGGTGTTTCCGTCGAGCGCCACTTTTTGCGAGTAGCCTTCCAGGCGGGCGTCATACTTGGCGGTCGCATCGTCGGCGCGGGCAACACCCGCGGGCAACAGCACGGGTCCGATCAGGGCGACCGCGGTGAGAAATGCGACGGCAAACCGGGGCTTGGTGCGGGGGCTCATATTGCCCATCATAACCAGCTTTCGATGGGACGGGCAAGGGAACGGAAGTCCTCTGCGGGGAGCGATACGGTTTCCCATTTCACCGACCGCCGACGCATGTGATTGCGGTACTCCGCGAGGTCAATGCCCATAAGCCAGTACCATCGCCCCTTGTACTGGTACATGCCTGCCTCGGGAGTCAGCGGCGGCTCGATCCAGTAGATGAAAGTCAGGACCGCCTTGTACCCTTCCCCAAACACCTGCTCCCATTGCATGAGATCGGTGACATCCTGCTCGGTGGCCCAGGTCTCAAAGCCCTTTCGCCCCGACCGGCTGCGCACCTGCCGGCCTTTCACGTCAACGAGCAGATTGGGGCCGTTCTTGCTGTAAACGACGAAATCGAAGCTCTTGAGCTTGGCATTGGCGAACAGCGCCTTCTTCGCCTCGTCCACCGCCACGCAGGGAATCCCCCGCTCCCGGAGAAACGCCTCGAACGCGGCTTCGTAATGGACGTTGCGGTCGGCCATATTGGGAGTTGCTGGTTACTAGTTGCTGGTTGCTGGTGACGGATGCACGGCGAACACTCTTGGCCGCTACTGCCTCTTACCAGCAACTAGCAACCAGTAACCGGCAACTTCCGCGACCATCCTATCCTCCCCCCACACGTTTCCGCTAGATTGCAACGCATGCGCATCATTGCGGGTGAATTTCGGGGGCGAAAGCTGCTGCCGCCAGAGGGGGACGTGACGCGGCCGATCACCGACCGCGTGAAGCAGTCGCTTTTCGACATCCTCACCCCCCTGCTCCCCGGCGCACGCGTGTACGACTGCTTCGCCGGGACCGGCAGTATGGGCCTGGAATCCCTCAGCCGGGGCGCGGGGCATGCCACGTTTTTCGAAGCCGACCGCGGTGCGCTCCTCCGCCTGCGACGCAACATCGAAACGCTCGGCTGCGCCGATCACGCCCGCGTCATTCCCGGCGATATCTTTCGCTGGTTCGCCTCCAGCCCAAACGCGCCGTCGCCCGCGTCGAAGGCGAACCTCATCTTCCTCGACCCGCCCTACCGCTTTCTTCGCGAGCAACCCGAAAAGCTCCGCCAGCTCGCCGCCGATTTCGCGCAGTTCCACCTTGCCCCCGAAGGCACGGTGATCTTCCGCCACGACGCCCGCGACGCGCTAGAGCTTTCCCCCCTCCAGCAGTACGATGCCCGAGAATACGGCGGAATGACCCTGGAATTTCTCCACCCTGCGCTGTCGCCCGACGACAAACAATGATCGCAAAACGGAAAAGGATTTCGACTTTCACTTGTCCCCACTCTGCACTCTTCACTTTGCACTCTGCACTTATCCCCCATGCCCGTCCCCTACCAATTCTTCTCCCCCACCGACGCCGCCCGCGTGAGCAAGCTGCAGTTCACGGCGCGGCAGGTCGTCGAAGGCCTCATCACCGGCCAGCACAAAAGCCCCCACAAAGGCTTCAGCGTCGAGTTCTCCGAGCACCGCGAATATGTGCCCGGCGACGAGATCCGCCACCTCGACTGGCGCGCCTACGCCCGCTCCGATCGCTACTACGTCAAGCTCTACGAGCAGGAAACAAACCTCCGTGCCACCCTCGTGCTGGACACCAGCGCTTCGATGGGCTTCGGCAACAAGATCGACTACGCCCGGCACCTCGCCGCCTGCATCGCATACCTTCTTTCGACGCAGCAGGACCTGGCGGGGTTGGTGGCGGTGGATGAATCGATCAAGTTCGAGATGCCCGCCGGTTCATCGCCCGCGCATCTGGATCGGCTGTTCCGCGCGATGGAAGCGATCGAAGCGGGCTCGGGCACCGACTTGCCCAATCAGCTCCACGGCCTGAGCGAGCGCCTCCCCCGCCGCAGTTTGGTGATCATGCTCAGCGACCTGTGGGTCGAGCCCGGCGACCTCGTGAAGGCCTTGCAGCACCTGCGCTACCGCAAGCACCAGGGAATGATGATCCACCTGCTCGACCCCGCGGAGCTGAACCTGCCCTACGACCGCATGCTGACGTTCCAGGATTTGGAGACGCGCGAAAAGATCCAGGTCGATCCGAGCGAATTGCGCGAAGTCTACAAAAAGGAAGTCGAAAAATACCTCGCGCAGATCCGCCGGGCGTGTACCGATTCCGACGTGGAGTACCACACGATCCTCACGAACGAACCGTATGAGAAGGCGCTGGTGCGGCTGCTATCGCGGCGGAGCTGACGATTCGGCATTACTGTGACCCGCAAAACCGCGAAGCCGCGAAGGGCGCGAAGACAGACGCAAAGAAAATGCGGGGAGTCGGACGCCACAGATGGACACAGATGAACACGGATGGGAAGAGCTTTATGTGACATGGGCGTCCGGAATTTCAGGGAAATTATGCTGCCAACGCCTTTGCTTATCTGTGTTCATCTGTGGCGACAAGCATCCCTTCTTCTTCGCGTCTGTCTTCGCGCCCTTCGCGGCTTCGCGGTTTTGCGCATCGCGGTTTTCGCAAATGATGATGGGATACGCGTAACGTCATGGCCGGTTTGACTTTTCTCTTTTCCGCCGCCCTTTGGGGCCTGCCTCTGGCGGGGCTTCCGGTGCTGTTGCACTTGCTGTTTCGGCGGAAGTCGCCGGTGATGCAGTTCAGCACGATCCGGTTTATCAAGGCCAGCGTGCAGCACACCGCCGCCCGTAAGCGCGTGCGGCGATGGCTGCTGCTGGCCTGTCGTGCGATCCTCCTCGCATTGCTGATCGCGGCCGTCGCACAGCCCGCGAAAATCCTCGCGACGGGTTGGACGAAATCGGGCAACGCCGCGATCGCGGCGGTGGTCGTCGACACCAGCTACTCGATGCAGCTCCAGGAAAAGCGCCAGCCGCTGCTGGCCTCCGCGGACGCAATGGTGCGCGACCTTCTCGGCGATCAACTGCGCGAGGCGAAGGTGGCGCTCTTTCGCAGCCCTCCACCTGAGTCCGGGCATCCCGAGCAGCTTCGGCGGGCGTCGGAAATCCTTTCGCAATGGACCCCGCTCGCGCCGCAGGGCAACCCGCGCCCGCTGGTGGACCGCGTTGCAGCTGCGGTCGATCTGCTTGATCGCGAGCACGCGGATGATAAATGGCTCGTGGTTTTTTCCGACTTCCAAAAGCGCGAGTTCCCCAGCCAGATGCCGCAATCCAAGAGCGGGCGCATGGTGCTGATCGACCTCCACGCCGAGCGGCCCCGCTCGGCGGGCATCGCGAAGGTGGCCATCGAGCCTGCCCAGCCCACGCCCGGCATCGGCAGCGAAGCGGTGGTCGATGTCGTGGGAGAGCCCAACACCACAAGACCCGTCACCGTCACCGTTTCGAACACCGCCGGTGCGAAGTTGCTGGATAGCGGCGTGCAGGTGGCGAACCTCGACGCCGCGGGCCGCGCCCGGCTGCGCTTCCCCGTCCGTCTCCCCGCGCAGCGTTGGATGCTGCTGACCGCCACGCTCCAAGGCGAAGACGACATGTCTTGGGACAACACCCGCTCTCAGCTCATCGAGACGCCGCCGCGGCAGATCGTCAGCTTCCTGGGCAACCCAGCGCCGGGCACCATGCAGCGGGCCGTCTGGCTCGCCCTCGACCCGGCCGAGGGCTCGCGACCCGAAGGATGGTCGCTGCAAGTGCGCCAGGCGAACGACGTCGCACCCGATGCCAACGTCGCCGTCCTGATCGCGGACGAATGGCCCGACGACGCCCGCACCGCCCGCCTTCTCGCCTTCGCCCGCGGCGGCGGGACGATCATCTGGTTCATCCGCCCCGGCCTGGAGGAAACGTGGGCCGCTCTCCCTGCCAATCGCCGGGCGGCGCTGGCGCAGATGCTCCCATCCGAGCCCGTCCGCTCAACAGTCGCGCCGGTGAGCGCGGTCTCGGTCGCCGCCCCGCAGGAGCCGCTGCTCGCCGGCTTCGCGGACGACCGATTCCAGATTCACTCGATCGTTGTCCGACGGCTGGTGCCGTTCATCGGTGACCCCGCCGCCACGCTGCTGCTCAACAGCTTCCCCCAGGACCCCAAGCCCGGCGTGCGCCCGCACGGCCTGCTGTATCGGCGGGCGGTCGGCGCGGGCACGGTATTCACATTCGCCACGCTGCCCGATCGGCAGTTCACGAACCTTCCCCTTCATCCGTTGTTTTTGCCACTATTGGTCCGCATGGCACAGCGCCCGCCCGCCCGGGGCGACGCGCAGAACATCGAGCTGGGCCAGCCGCTCGTGTTATCCGGCCGGCAGTTCGAGGGCCTGTCCGCCCTCACGGTGCAGGGGCCGCAGGGCGATCTCACCGCCGTGAATGCCGTGCGGGAAAACGGCAGCCCCTCGTTCGCCGCCGGCCCCGCGCAGACGCCAGGCTTGTACACTTGGCTAAAGCCCAGCGGCAGTGAGCCGCTGGCGATCACCAATGTCCAGCTTCCCGCCGCCGAATCGGAGCTTTTCTTCTCTCCCGCGCAAACACTGATCCCCCCCGCCGACAACGTAATCGTCGCCCGCTCGGTGGCGGAATTGCAATCGCATGTGGCAAGTCTCGGCGAGCCCGAGCCGCATTGGACTTTGCCGATCGCGATCGTGCTATTGCTGCTGTGCCTGGAAGCCTTGATGGCGAGCATGTCGAAGTTGTGGAGGCCGATCGGCTTGGGCGCTTGGCTACCGAGGATGCGCGGGCAGTCGCCGCGTTCCATGTCGTAGACAAGCGCATCACCTGTCAAACCATGCCCCCGCTCCCACCCTCCGGCGTATCGGAGGAGGGAGGAAGAACCCCGCCGAAATCGTCACGCAGTACCAAAGCCACCCCGGCCTGTCCTTCGCTTCCCGATTACCCCCGCTGCGAAGCACAGGTCTCGGAACATCGCGACATGTGGCACCCGTCTTTCCGATCCGGCCCGCTGCCGCATTCCGGCACGACGCGAAAGCGGTTAATGTCGTTGTTCTGATGGTGGACGAATCGGAAAACGACCCTGAGTTCGATCAATCCGGCCCGGCGAAGCCGCGGTGCGAGCGGGAGGATGCCCTGTTCGTGCTGAAGCGGCTGCGCGATGCGAACTATGCCGCCTACTTTGCCGGCGGGTGCGTGCGCGATCTGCTGCTTGGGCGCGAGCCCAAGGATTGGGACGTGGCCACGGACGCGCCGCCGGAGCGGGTGCGGGCGCTTTTTTCCAACACGCAGGCGGTGGGAGCGGCGTTCGGCGTGATTCTCGTCCGCAAGGGGGGCAGTGCCGTGGAAGTCGCGACGTTCCGGGCCGATGCACAGTACGTTGACGGCCGGCACCCGACGGCCGTGCGGTTCACGACGGCCCAGGAGGACGCCCAGCGCCGCGACTTCACGATCAACGGCCTATTCCTCGACCCGCTGAAGGACGCGCCGCTGGAAGGGCAGGTGATCGACTACGTCGGCGGGCGCGACGACCTGAAGGCCCGGCTTATCCGCGCCATCGGCGACTCGAACGCCCGCTTCAATGAAGACCACCTGCGCATGCTCCGCGCCGTGCGTTTCGCCGCGAGGTTCGGCTTCGCGATCGAGCCGACGACCGCCGTCGCGATACAGAGCCATGCCCCCCAGCTCACCCGCATCAGCCCCGAGCGGATCGCCGATGAGTTGCGAACGATGCTTACGCCGCCCACGCGCGTCGAAGCCTATCGGCTGCTCGATTCGCTGAATCTGCGAGCATTGCTCTTCCGTTTCTTCCCTGCACCGGTGAGCGCCGCGCAAAACGACCGGTCCGTCTCCGTCTTCAACGCCACCGCCCCCGACCGCGGCGTCGCGTTCGCGCTGTCCCTTGCCGCCGCAAGCCTGGACGAGCAGCTCTGGCGCCTCCCCCCCGCCACCGACCCGCGGCCGCTTTTCCAAAGATCGAGCGTCCAGAAGGTGGTCCACGGGCTCCGCCAATCGCTGAAGATCAGCAACGAAGAATCCGAAGCCGTGCAAGGCGCGCTGGAAGGAATCTCGCCGCTGGTGGCGGACGCGTATCCGACGGTGGCCACGGTCAAGCGGTTCCTTGCCCGCCCCACGTCCGACCTCTCGCGCGAGTTGCTCGAGTCATTGCGGATCACGGGCACGCTCGACGCGGCGAGAATCGAGCAGTTGCAGAGGCAATTGGGCGCGTTGGAACAGACCGAGTTCGCCCCCCCGCCGCTGATTACTGGCGACAATCTTACGGCCGCCGGAATGGCCCCCGGCCCGGCGTTCAAGCGCATTCTCGATGCGGTCTACGACGCGCAATTGGAAGACCGGATCGCGACGCGCGAAGAGGCGATGGAAATGGCAATGCGAATGTCGTAGGCCGAGTGGACGCATTTGTCGGGCGACGTCGTGATTGTGTTGTTCGCGAGAAGACCATGTAGGGCGGGTGTACTCGCCCACCATTTGTCACTCTGGCGGTCGGCGAACGGTGGGCGAGTACACCCACCCTACATAATTCGGATTCCGCGCATCTCGACGTTCCGCCCCTCACTCTATCCCTCTCCCCCGAGTACGACGGAGAGGGGACCGGAGCGCGCCCTTCGTACCCTTGGAGCGCGAACGCGGAATTCCAAGCGGAGACTGATCGCATGCCCGTCACCTACCGAGTCGAACCCGGCCTAACCTCGGAAGAATTTATCGACGTGCTGGTTCGCTCATCCCTGGCGGAGCGACGACCGGTGAGTGAACCCAGCACGATCCGCGCAATGCTCAAAAACGCGGACGTGATTATTGCCGCCCGGCTCGACGGAAAGGTGGTCGGCGTGGCGCGGGCGCTGACGGATTTCGCGTACTGCACTTACCTGTCCGATCTGGCCGTGGACGCAGCCTACCAACGGCAGGGGATTGGGCGGGAACTGATTCGCCGGGCGCACGAGGCGGCGGGTTTGCACACCACGTTGATCCTACTGGCGGCCCCGAAGGCCCGGGGGTATTACCCTCACATCGGAATGGCCCAGCACGAATCGTGCTGGATCACGCCGGGCAACGCGCGGGGTGGCATCCTGTAATGCTTGGAGAGCCGGATTATCCTTTCGATACCCGGCCGGGATTCGACAAAAACGCGAGGTCTTCGCATGCATCATTTCTGGCGCATTTCGGTTGTCTCCGCGTATCTGGCACTCGGATTCGCGGGCCCCGCGCACGGGCAGGAGTGGACGCGGTTTCGCGGGCCTAATGGGACGGGCATCAGCGACACGAGTACCTTTCCGGCGCAATGGGGCGAGAAGGATTATCGCTGGAAGCTCGAGCTGCCGGGCGGCGGGCATTCTTCGCCGGTGGTTTGGCAAGATAAGGTTTTCCTCACCTGTGCGGATGATCAGAGCGGCAAGCGAATGGTCGTCTGTGCCGGCGCTTCCACCGGCAAGATTCTCTGGACGCATGACTGCGGCGGGAATGCGTACCCTAAGCACATGGACAACAGCTACGCCAGTTCCACGCCGGCCGTGGACGCGGATCGGGTGTACGTGTGCTGGTCCACGCCGGAGGAGTTTTCGCTGATCGCGCTCACGCACGAGGGGAAGGACGTGTGGAAGGCGGATCTAGGGCCGTTCGTCAGCCAGCACGGCGGCGGGCAGTCGCCGATCCTTTCGGGTGACATGGTGTTGCTCGGGGACGATCAGGAGGGGCAGGCGAGTTTTGTGTTCGGGATTGAGAAGGCGATGGGGAAGGTGGCGTGGCGCACGCCGCGGGTGAAATCGAATAAGTTTTGTCCCGCGACGCCCTGCCTCTACACGCCCAAGGACGGCGAGGCGCAGGCGATCTTCCTGAGCAAGTCCGAAGGCGTGACGGCGGTGGACCCGAAGACGGGGAAGGTCGTCTGGCAGGCGAAGGACGTGTTCGACGCACGGGCCGTGGGCTCGCCCATTTTCGCGGGCGGCCTGATCATTGGCTCGTGCGGCGACGGGCCGATCGGGCATGACCTCGTCGGCGTGCGCCCGCCGACGGATGGCAAGCCGGCGGAGGAAGTGTGGCACACGCGCGAAGCGACGCCGTACGTGACGACCACGCTGGCAAAGGGCGATCTGCTTTTCTGCTGGGGCGACAGCGGCCTGGTGACTTGCCGTCGCCCCGCGACGGGCGAACAGGTGTGGCAGCAGCGCGTGCCCGGCGGCGGGTTTTGCAGTTCGCCGATCTGCTGCGGCGACATGATTTTCAACATCACCCGCAAGGGCGAAGTTGTGGTGATCGCGGCCAAGGACAAATATGAGCTTCTCGGCCGCACGCCCCTGAATGAGAAATGCCAGGCGACCCCCGCCGTTGCGGAGGGGAAGATGTTCGTGCGGACGTACACGCATTTGTACTGCGTGACGGGAAAGTCGCTGGCGGCGGCCCGGCGGTAATCCGCCGCGTTGGCTGGTATTTCCAACGCTCCGCCTGGCACAACCGCGAAGGGCGTGAAGAAGTACAAGGAAGTTGGTCCGAACAGAAGGCGCCACAGTTCACACGGTTCGTGTGGGGAAGCACGAAGACATGCGCCAAGGCGCCAAGGAGCAAAGGACGCCAAGCAAGAAAATTCTTAGCTTGGCGTCCTTTGCTCCTTGGCGGCCTTGTCGCTTTGTATTTCCTCTTTCTCTTCTTCGCGTCCGTCTTCGCGCTCTTCGCGACTTCGCGGTTTTCCGCACCGCGGTTTGTCCGAGCGAAGCGGAGAAGAGGTCGCTGCGCTCTTGCTTTCTTCGGCCGGAGTACCGCGACCCATGGGCGAGCCGCCCATGCTACGGGGGTGGGCGATTCCGCATTCTTGCCGATTTGGTGAATTTTGTTGGGAATCGAGCAATTGCGGCGAGGATTGGTGGCAATTTTCACATCAGTTCGGTAATTTGCCGGGGCCAGCGCACGGCCAGGGAAGGTGTGGGCCGCGGCGGGACGCAATCCTTTCAAATCACAGAACGGTTCGGAGAAATTCAGTGCCGAAGTTGTATTCCGCGGCGGCGCGCCGGGTTGGCCTGCGCCGCCGTGCGGCAGATAGTGTTGCGAAAAATATTGCACGTCATCCCGTCGTGTTCGAGCCACTCGAACGCAGGCGGATGCTGTCGGTCTCCCTCAGTGCCGACGGCTGGACGGTCGTTACGCCGGCGCGCGATACGCACATCATTTATGTCAGCAGTTCGGCGGGCAGCGACACGAATGACGGCCTTTCGGCCGATTATCCGGTGCAGTCGATCGTGCATGGCGTGGGGTTGCTGCGCAACGGGTCGGCGGACTGGTTGCTCCTCAAGTGTGGAGACGTGTGGCATTCAGATTTGGGCACGTGGCGGAAGAGTGGGCGGTCGAACCAGGAGCCGATGCTCATCGGGTCGTACGGCCAGGGGGCCCGGCCGCTGCTGATGACCGGGACGGAGCCGGGGTTCTTTGCCGGGGCTTCGTCGAATACCGAGATCGACCACATCGCCATCCAGGGGATTCATTTTTATGCGGACGGCCGCGATCCGAACTCCCCTACGTTTGTGGGGCCGGTCGATACCACGGGGATCAACGTTCTGACGAAGACGGATGGACTTTTCATCGAGGATTGTCAGATCGAGGGGTACGCCGAGGACATCAACATTCAGGCGTTTTTCGGCCCGATCTCCAACGCGATGGTCCGGCGGAACGTCATCGACAACGCCTACGCCACCACGACCCATTCGCAGGGCCTCTATGCGTATGGCGTCACCAACCTGCTGATCGAAGGCAACGTCTTCGACCACAACGGCATGAACGCGCAGGTGCCCGGCGCGGACCCCAATTGGTACAACCACGACTGCTACGTCTCGAGCAATAACGTCAACTGCGTGATCCGCGACAACATCTTTGCGGAGGCCGCGGGCTACGGCCTACAGGCGCGGTCGGGCGGGGACGTCGAGAACAATCTCTTTATCAACGACCCGGTCGGTATGTCGTACGGACTTGTCAACGGCGCTCACACCACGCCGGGGGGCGTATCGGGGATTGTGAACGGGAACGTCTTCCTGGGCGGCGGCAACATCGGCGCCATCCAGGGCGGCTCGGGCCTGACGTTGGGGAATACCAAGCCCGGGTACCCGACGGTCGTGAGCAACAACATCTTCTCCCACGGCAGCGACCACGCGCAGGCAGCCCTGACCCTCACGTTCGGAATCGGGCAGAGTAACCCGCAGGATTCCGTCGGGCTTAACGACTTGAACGTCGAGAGTAATATCGTCAACGACTGGTATCGGGGCGTTTACGTGGACAGTGGCTTCACGCCGGGCGGCACGGGCCTGACGGCTCTCAATAACGTCAACATCAGCCGGAACGATTTTCAGGGCATTGACGGCGCGGTCGTCACGCAGAACAGCACGCTCGATCCGGCCCAGGAACATTGGACGGATAACCGGTACTCGAGCGCCGCGCCGGCGATGCTCATGAGTCAGAAGAAGGTCACATTCAAGCAATGGACCACTGAGGACGAGAAAGGCGGAACCGTCGCGCAGGCAGCCTACGTGGACGGCGGGAGGACAATCGAATCGTACGAAGCGGCGATTGGCGGGCCGGCGCTGGCGAGCGACTTTTTGGCCTGGGCGCGGCAACAGTCGCGGCAAAGCTGGCAGCCGCAGTTCACGGCGGGCGCAGTCATCCGCTACATTCGCGGCGGGTTCGAGGAGGCGGGCGCGCCGCCGCGGAATTGGCTGCCCCCCACGCCGCCCGTGGTGATGGCGACGGCCGTGCCGGGGACGGTGCTCGACAAGGACGGGACACTCACCTTCACCGTCACCTACACCGACGACAAGGCGGTTGATCCCGCAAGCCTCACATCCGGGAATCTGACGGCGGTGGCCCCCCACTACCGGGCGGCGGCGCAGCTGATCGCGGTACAGGGCAGCGGCGCGCAAATGACCGCCACCTACGCCATCCCCGCGCCCGGCAAGATGTTTCATTCCGGTACGCGTTTTCGATTCACGCTGCGGGTTAACGACGGGCAGGTCAAGGACACGGAAGGCTTCGCGGCCGCGGCCGCGACGGTGGGCACGTTCAAGGTACGCGTATTGCGCAGGCCCAAAGCGCCGACGGTCGCTTCGCTGACGCTCGTCAACCGCGGACAGGGAATCGCGGCGCGGTTCAGCGCTGACGTCGGTGCGAGCCTGACCGCCGCGGATCTGGTGCTGGTGAGCGAGGGCGGGCAGACGGTGGATCCGTCGCTGATGACGCTGTCGTGGGATGCGCGCCGCCGGACGGCGACTTGGGCTTTCTCCGGCGAGCCGGGCGGGTATCTCCCCGCCGGGCGATGGCATGCGCGGGTTCTGGCCGCGGGTGTGACAGATACGGGCGGCCGGGCACTCGACGGGAATCGGGACAGCATCGGCGGGGACGACTACGTGTTGGCGAAAGTCATCGTTTCGAAAGGGATGCCGGCCACGCCGAAATGAGGGGTGTTTCCGATGTTTGGTGCCGGCGTGTGGCACAGCCGCCCTCGGCTGT